>NZ_CP069362.1:2138710-2444241 GCF_029910535.1 Marinitoga aeolica | reverse complement strand
ACCAATTACCCCCTGACCAAAAAAATAAAAAGAATGTTTAGCACTATATAGGATATCAGATTTAACATATATAATCAAGAAAAATTTTTATGAACTTTGTTGAGATTTAAAACTTAGTGAACAAAGGAATTAAATCAATGTAATTATTATCAAAAACGAATTTTAGCATAATCCTAAATTTAATAATTTTAATATTTTTTTACTTTCATTAAGAAATATTTCTATTAAATGAGCTTTTATTCTCGATTTTGTGAATATGTTAAAAAAATAAAAATTAACAAAATTAAAGAAATTTTTCAACGAATAAATTAATAATTTCTTCTAAAAATTGGGAGTCTTCTATTGTAAAAGGTTCTAATTTATGACTATCTATATCCAGCTCTCCAAACACATTTCCGTTTTTGTCTAATATAGGAACAACTATTTCAGATTTTGTTTTTTCACTACAGGATAAATAATTTGTTTCTTTTGTTACATCTTGTACGACAAAAGTATTTTTTGTTGAAGCAGCTTGACCGCAAATACCACTTCCAAAAGGAATTTTAATGTGTTCAGTAGGCTCGCCTAAATAAGGGCCGAGTATTAACATATTTTTATCATTTTTGTCTGTTAAATAGAATCCTACCCAATTATAATAGTCCACATTTTCGTATAAAATTTTTACAATTCTTTCCATTACCTTATTTTTGTCATTATTATCGTATATATATTTTTCTATTTGAGATAATAATTTAGCAAAAAGAGCTTTTTTAGGATTAATAGGGGTGTTATTTATGAATTCTAATATTGCATTATCTATTGTTTCTCTAATATCTTTTTTATATAGAAAATGGTAAAATGAATCAACTAAAATAACGGTTCCATAATATGTTTCGATGTAATAATGCGAATTTAATCCAAGAAGTCCCATTATAAATACTACAAAATCACCTCTTTTTAATTGGTAGTGATTAGCATTTCTAGATAATCTCATTACCATTTCTTTTTTTATTTCTAAAAAATTATTTTCCCAGTCTTGTTTAAACATATCAAATTCTTTTCTTGTAATTGCGTTTAATCTTTCTTTTATTTTTTCGTCTGTTAAATTTTCTTTTTTTTCATATTCTCTGATAATTTTAGGTTTGCTTTGCTTATATTCTTTCCAACCTTCAAACCAATATATTTTGTCTTTGTTTAATATTTTTAAAAATTCTGGAGTGAAATCTTGTAATATACTTCTCATGTAATTACCTCCTCACAATTTTGATTTACTTTGATTTTATCATTTTTTTCTTACGAAAATTTTTAATTTACATTTGAATAATAATGTTAAAAATAGTATAATTGTTTTGACATTATAATATTGGGGGGATAATATGGCATTATCAAAAAAATTATATAAAAAGGCATTAGAAAACATTTCGGAAGATATATATGTTGAAGATTTTGTTATTGGTATTGGTGAAACTGCTGTTAAATTAAGCGATGGCAGAACAGGATTTGTCGCTACAAATCGCGAAGATACTTTGGGTAAATGTGAAGAATTTTACAAATGTATGGGGTTAGATGGGAAACCTGAAAGTAAGGCTGAAGTTGGAATGAAAGTAAAAGACCTATTAGATGTCGGTTTGTTTTCTGGGGATCCATTATTAAGATCTGTTTCATATGCAGCTGTAAATGCTATTTTTAATAAAAATCCAGAAAGATTTGTTAAAGGAGACACTTTAGAATTAATGGAATTTAATAAGAAAGATATTGTAGGTATTGTTGGAGAAATAACTCCATTTGTAGATGCTTTAAGACCAAAAGTTTGGGATGTTTTAATTTTTGATAGGCAGAGAAGACATGATCAAATATTGCCAGATTGGGCAATAATTGAAATGCTTCCAAAGTGCACAGCTGTAATTATTACAGGAACAACTATAGTAAATGGAACTATTGATTATATACTAAATTATATAAATACTGATAGAGTAGCTATAGCAGGACCTTCTACAATAATGGTAGAAGATGTATTTCCGGTAAAAATATTATCTGGATCATATATTGAAGACTCAGAAAAATTATTTGATTTAATAAAAAAAGGTGCAGGCACCAGAACGTTATTTAGAAGCGGTGCTGCACGCAAAGTAAATTTAGTATTTTAAATATATTTTTCTAATTCATATAAATTATAAATAGTATCAGGATGTTCGAATTTATTAAATGCCCTTTTTATCAATATTGATTTCATTCCAAAACTATTTCCGCCTATTACATCAACAAAATAATTATCTCCAACAAAAATAACATCCTCTTTTTTTAGATTCATTTTATTTAATGTATATTCAAATATTTTAGGATCGGGTTTATATAGTTTTGAAGAATGTGATGTAATCAATATATCAAATGGAAAAGGTTTTTTTTCTAAAGCTGGAATTACAAAATCGTTATCAGCATTTGATAAAATAGCTATTTTTAAACTCTTTTCTTTTAATGTTTTTAAATAATCCACATCATCATATGGTTTAAGATCAATAAATGTTTTATACATTTCATCAATATACCAATCAATTGAATTTTTTAAACCCAGAAAATCTTTTAATTCATTAAACATTATTTTATAATATTCTCTCTCTGGCTTAAATGGTTTTAGATGATAATCTTTGAAATATTTGTTATAAGTATCTCTTATTTTTAATTCTAATAGTCTGGCTGGATATTTTGTTTCTTTAGAAATAATCTTAGCAATTGGTAAAAAAAGATGGTTAGCATTTATTAATGTTCCGTATAGATCAAAAATAATTCCTTTTTTCATTTTTTCACTCCTTTTAATATTTTGTTATTTTCATTGTATTATACCATAATCTATTATCTAAAAATTTACTGAATTATTATATTGATAGAATTAAAGTATGATATAATGTTATTGAAATTAATTAACTTGGGGAGGGAGTAACTCATGATGGTAGATAGACAGGAATTTTTACAAAAATTAATTACAAAAACAGATTCCAAAATAGTAATGTTGGTAATGGATGGTATTGGAGATACTGTTGTTAATGGAAAAACACCATTACAAGCTGCTAAAACTCCAAATTTAGACAAAGTTGCTACAGAATCTGACTTAGGCCAAACAATTCCAGTATTACCAGGTATTACACCAGGCTCTGGACCAGGACATTTGGGATTATTTGGATATGATCCTATAAAATACCAAATTGGTAGAGGTATATTGGAAGCATTAGGTATTGATGTAGAAGTAGGAGAAATGGATGTTGTAGCAAGAGGTAATTTTGCAACTATTAATGGTGATATAGTTGTTGATAGAAGAGCAGGAAGACCAGCAACAGAAGAATCAAAGAAAATTGTTGAAAAATTAAATGAAAATATCAAAGAAATTGATGGAGTTAAAGTTCAATTTTACCCAGGTAAAGAACATAGATTTGTTGTTAAATTAACAGGAGAAGGATTAGATGATAGAATTGAAGATGCTGATCCACAAAAAGAAGGATTACCAATAAAATGGGCAGAGGCTATGCATCCAGATGCAGAAAAAACTGCAGAAATATTTACAAAATTAATGAAAGAAATTAGAGAAGTATTAAAAGACGAACCAAAAATTAATTTTGCATTGATTAGAGGTTTTTCTAAATATCCAAATATCCCACAATTCCCTGAAGTATACAAAATGAGAGCAGCTGCTATTGCTGTTTATCCTATGTATAAAGGTTTAGCAAAATTGGTTGGTATGGATATTTTACATGTTGATGGTGAAACACCAGCAGATGAATTTGAAACATTAAAAAAACATTGGGATGAATATGATTTCTTCTATGTTCATATCAAGAAAACTGACTCATATGGTGAAGATGGAAACTTTGATGCAAAAGTACATGTAATAGAAATGGTAGATGAAGCATTACCAAAATTGTTAGAACTAAATCCAGATGTATTAGTGGTTACAGGAGATCATTCAACACCAGTTGCTATAAGCGGGCACAGCTGGCATCCAGTACCTTTTATGATTAAATCACCTTATACAAGAGCAGGATTATCAAAATCTTTTGATGAATTTGAAGCAGCAAGAGGTTCAATGGGTACAATATATGCAATGGACTTAATGAGTTTGTTGATGGCAAATGCAAGAAAACTTGAAAAATTTGGAGCATAATGCCATTTTTTGTAAATTTATTTTTTAGTTCAATAGTTTTAATCCTTATTTTAAAAGCAAAAATGATGACTACAGCCATAATTTTTATGGCTGTAGTCTTTTTTCTTTTCAAATACACTATAAAAACAAGATTTTTTTTCATATTTTTTCTAACAATAATGTTTTTTAATACTTTAAATGTCCATCATATACCTCCAAATTTAGAAGTTGGTATATTAGGCACAATTATAGATAAAACAAATAATTTTTATGTGGTAAAATCAGAAAATTATTATGATGTTTCATGGAAAAAGGCAAAAGAAAAATTATATTTTTCATATAATAAATATACGACAGACCCATTTGA
The DNA here is from genome assembly GCF_029910535.1 of Marinitoga aeolica. Lineage (NCBI taxonomy): Bacteria > Thermotogati > Thermotogota > Thermotogae > Petrotogales > Petrotogaceae > Marinitoga > Marinitoga aeolica. The sequence continues at coordinate 2,439,763 of NZ_CP069362.1, read as the reverse complement.
AATAGGAAACAAGGTTTATATAATAGGTAAAAAAGATAATGGAAAGTTTGAAATAGAGCATATGTCTAATTCACACAAAAAATCAATATATTCATTAAGGAATTTTTTTAAAGAAAGAATATATAAAAATTTTCCATATCAAAATAAAGAAATATTATTTTCTGTTATTTTTGGTGGTTTGAGGGGGAAAACTGCAGAGATATTTAAAAATTCAGGATTATTACATTTATTTGCAGTATCTGGGTTTCACGTATACATTATATATTTAGCTTTATATTTTCTATATTCGAAAACAACATTGTATATAAATTATAGAAGAATATTAACCGTATTATTTCTATTTTTTTATTTAGCTGCAACAGGTTTTTCAGATTCAGCAACAAGAGCAACATTCTTACTTTCCGCTATGGAAATTAATAAAATTTTTGGATTTAATATAGATTCAAAAAATTTATTAGGTATAATAGGTGTAACAAATTTATTGTATAATCCTACTGTTATTTTTTCAGCTGGGTTTTTAATGAGTTATTTTGCAGCATTATCTATATTATTAATAATAGAGTACAATAAAAACCCTTTCATTATATCTTTAGCAGCTTTTTTAGCGATTTTACCATGGAATATCCTATTTTTTAAAGGATTTTCTTTATTAAGTCCTGTAATGAGCATTGTTTTTGTTCCAATAGTATATTCTTTAATAATAATTTCTTTTATTTTTTTGATTATACCACTACCGCAATTTATAACTGGAATTATAGATTATTATATATCTATTATAAAAAATATTTTACAATACATAAATAATTATATATTATATATAAATCTAAATGAGAATATAAAGATAATTTTTTATATTATATCTATACTATTATTAATAATTTTTCATTATGTTATGTATAAAAAATATAGGATCAAGGAGGAATTTTAATGTCAGGGAAATTCATTTTAATTGTGGGACCTATGTATTCAGGTAAAACCTCAGAACTTATTTCATTTGTAGAAATTTATACATTGGGTAAGAAAAAAATAAAAGTATTTAAACCTGTTATAGATGACAGATATTCTTCAGAGTATGTTGTATCACATACAGGAACAAAGGTGAATGCAATACCAATAAAAGAATCAAAAGAAATGTATAATTATCTTGATTTTGATGAAAAAGCGGTGTTTGTAGATGAAGTTCAATTTTTTGATACAGGTTTAAAAGATGTAATTCTTGATTTAATTAAAAAAGGTATTAATGTATACTGTTCAGGTCTAGATTTAACGTATAAAAATAATCCATTTGAAACAACAATATTATTATCTGCATATGCAGATGAAATAATAAAGAAAAAAGCTGTATGCCATGAATGTGGTGAATACAGTGGAACAATATCCTTTAAAATAGTTGGGAATGGTTCTGAAATAGATGTAGGTGGTTTTGAAAAATACATTGCAGTTTGTAGAGATTGTTATGAAAAATTAAATAATGAAAAAAGAAAAATAAATTCTGAGAATTAATTGTTTGGAATAAAAGGAGTTCATTTTGAACTCCTTTTGTTATATAATATTTATAACATTAATTTTTATATGAAAGGTGTGATGTTTTTGAAAATACTACACACATCAGATTGGCATTTAGGAAGACGTCCAGTTGGTGGGATAGGTGAATATTCGAAAACTAGATACGAAGATTATTTTAATGCTGCTGAATATATAGTAAATAAAGCGATTGAAAATAATGTTGATGTATTTATTATTTCTGGTGATTTATTTGATAGGAGTTCATTGTTACCGGATATATTATTTAGAACAGAAAAGTTATTAGAAAAACTAAAAAATAATAAAATAGATGTGTTATTAATAGAAGGCAATCATGATAAGATATATACTCATGATGATTCATGGATAAGATATTTAGAAAATCGTGATTTAGTTATTATTCCAAAAATGGGAAAAATTAATGATGAATATATTTTTGAACCTCATATAAAAAATGATATCTATTTTTATGGTGTGCCATATCAAGGTGTAATTATTGATGAAGTGTTAATAGAATTATCCAAAAAGATAGACGAAAATAATAAAAATATCATTATTGTACATACAGGCATTGGAGGGAATTTTATTCCAGGTTGTATAAAAAGTGAAATAATAGATCTCTTTAAAGATAAAGTTATATATATAGCTGGTGGTCATCTTCATACTTTCAAATATTATCCAAAAGAGAATCCATATTTTTTTGTTCCAGGGTGCCCAGAATATTGGGATTTAAATGAAAAAGATGAAAAAGGCTATATTATTTTTGATACAGAAGCTAATACATATAAATTCTTCGAATCAAAGAAAAGAAAAGTTTCTAATTATTCATTTGATTCAAATATTATTGATGAAAAAATAAACGATTTAAAAGTAGAAAAAGGAGAAATTATAAAATTAAATATATTTGTTAATTCAGATAATAATATAGAATTAGAAAATATAGAAAAACTTCTATTGGAAAAAGGTGCTTTAAAAGTAATTAGCAATATGAATTTTAATATTCAAAAAAACAATATTGATGATATTAGAAATCTTAATAAGAAAGATATTGAAGAAAATGTAATTAAATCTTGGAAAAATATCTATTCACTTAAGAGTGATAAAACTGTAGAGTTTTTAGAAATATTAAAAAATAAAATATATGAAAACTCTCAAGATATATTTGATTCATTTGATCATTTTTTAGATGTAATTATAGAAGGTGAAAACAATGAAGATTAATAAAATAAAATTAAAAAATTATAGAAATCATAAGGATACAACTATTGAATTTGAATCTGGTATTAATTTGTTATTAGGAAAAAATGGAGCTGGAAAAAGTTCGATTTTTGAAGCGTTAGGTATAGCTCTTTTTGATGTTGAACCCAGGGATAATAATTTAAAAAATGCAGTAACTAAGGAAGAAAAAACAGCTACTATAACTGTTGAATTTACAGGGAATGATTTTGTTGATTATATAGTAGAAAGAAAAATAGGCAGTCAAAGCAGACATATTTTAAAAGAATTGAATGGAACGGTTATTTCTGAAAGAAAAACTAATGTTTTAGAAAAAATAGGTGAATTAGCTGGTATAAACGGAAAAAATACTAAGGATATTTTTAAAAATGTTATTAGTGCATATCAAAATGACTTGGTAAATATATTCAATTTGACGCCATCATTAAGAAATGAATTATTTAATAAGATTTTTGATACAGAAATATATAAAAAAATATATGATTCTCTCTTAAATGTTGAAAATGAGTATAATAAAAGAATATTAGCTGATAATGAAAAAATAAATTTATTATCTGAACAATTAAAAAATTACATTAATCTCGAAGAAAATATAGATTATTTTAAAAATGAAATTTCTTATATGGAAAAAGAGAAATCATCTCTTGAAAGTAAAAAAGAAAAGATAGAAAATGAAAGAAAAATAGTACAAAAAAATATTGAAGAATTGAAAATAATAAAAAGTGAATTGAAAACAGAAAATGAAAAGTTAGAAATATTGACTAAAAATAAAGAAAAGCTGGAAAAAGAAATATTAGAATCTCAGAGTGCTAAGGAAATATTAATGAAATCAGAAAAAGGATATAATGAGTATATAAAAAGGGAATTTGAATTAAATGAATTGTACCTAACTGAAAGAAATTTGAGATTAAAAGAAAAACAACTAAAAAAAATACAGGATGATATTTCTTCTAATATTAATAAACAAAAAGTTTTAGAGGTTGAAATAAAAAATATATCAGAAAAAATTGAAGAAATGGGGAAAACATTAAATGAATTAAAAGAAGAAAATTTGCAACTAAATGATATATTAGATAAAAAAAATATTGAGTTGAGTAAAGTACTATCAAAAGAAAAAGAGATAATTAATGAAATAAATAAATTTGAAAAAGATTATGAAATATATAGAGATATAAAAAGAACTTTAATGGATATAGAAAATCAACTTATAGAAGAAAAAAATTTAAAGAAGATTATAGAAGATAACAATATAGATTTGGAAAATGTTCAAAAATCTTTAGAGGAAATAAATGAAAAAATATATGAAAAGAAGGAGTTAGAATCTAAATTAAGTGAGCTAAATATAAATCTGGAAAATTTAAAAAAGTCAAAAGAACAACTTCAAGATGGTATGTGTCCTATTTTAAATGAAAAATGTATGAATTTAGAAGAAAAAGGAGGAAGCACCAATTACTTTGATTTAAATATTTTGAAAATACAAAAAGATATTGATAAAATAAATAATAAAATTATTTCTTTGGGAGATTTAGATAAAATAAAAGTAAAATTAGAAAAAGAAATAAATGAAAAAAAGGTAAAAATTGAAACTGCTAAAAATAAATTAACAGAAATTGAAAAGAAAAAAATTATGAAAGAAGAGTTGTTGTTAAGGAAAAATGCTATTGAAAAAATATATAATAATCTTTCAGAAAAGAAAGATGAACTCGATATTGATAAAAATAAAATAATCTCATTAAAAAGTACTATTGAAAATGAAATAAAAAATATAAAAAATCAAATAAAAAAGAATAAAGAAAATATAAGTAATATAGAAAAAATCATTAATGAAAATACTAAATTAAAAGAATTAAATTTATCTAAAAAAGAAAGCATAAATAAAGAATTGGAAAATTTGTATTTAAAAGAAAAGGAATTTTCTAATGTATTATCAGAAATTGATAATATCGAGAAAATAATTAGTGAAAAAGAAAAAATAAAAAATTCTCTAAAAAAAGAATATGAAAAATATATAAAAAATAAAGAGATAGCTGGAAAATTAGAGAAACTACAGTTGGAATTAGAAAAAATAGAAAAAGAGATTTTAACCATTCAAAATAATATTATATATCTAAATGAAAAATTAAAAAATTATGAGGACATAGAAATTTTATCAATAAAACTAAAGAATATAGAAGGTGAAATAAATAATATTTATAATGAAATAAATAAAAACTCTTCTAAACTTAGTGAATTAAAAAATGAATTGAAAAACCTTAAAATTCAATTAAATGAAAAAAAAGAAAAAGAAAAGCAAAAGAATAAACTAGAATTAAACCTAAAAATACTTGAGAAAAAATTGAAACTCGTTAAAGATTTTAGAGAAAATATAAAATCAATGGGAACAAATGTTAGTTCAAATTTTACTGAAATTATTTCATCAATAGCTACAGAAAATTATAGAAAAATGACAGGGAAAAATGAAACTATTAAATGGGAATCTAAGAATAATTATCGAGTGATTTTAAAAGATTCAATAAAAGGAGAAAGAGAATTTTCTATATTATCTGGTGGAGAGCAGGTTAGTGTAGCAATTTCATTAAGAACGGCATTAGCAAGATTCTTATCAAAAGCAAATTTCTATATTTTAGATGAGCCAACAGTAAATCTTGATGATGAAAGAAAAAATATGCTTGCAGAGAATCTTAAAAATATGTTGGATGAAATAGGACAGGCATTTATTGTTACTCATGATGGAACATTTTCTGAAATGGCGGAAAATGTTATAGAATTATAAATATGATATAATAATTTGCATGATAAATAAGAAATTAGATATATTGAACAGTGGGGAACTGGAATTAGAAGAATTATGGAATTATGTAGATTAAATGGATTAAAGGAACCAGATTTTTATGATGATGGAAGATATTTCAAAATTGTTATATATAAAACAATAGAAAATAAAAAGATATTTAATAATGCTATTTCTAATAATAATGCCGGAATAGTGCCGGAAGGTGCCGGAAAAATGCCGGAAAAATTAGAAATGGATAAAAAAATCTATGACTATTTAATTGGAAATGAAAAAATAACCAGAAAAGAAGTTGAAATCCTTTTAAATATTAAGGAAAGAAGAGCAAGAGATATTTTGAAGATGTATGTTGATAAAGGTTATTTGAAAAAAATTGGAAAAGGTAAAAATACTTATTATATACTTAACGCTAACATGTGATTTTTTATGAAATAACCTAACCCTAAAATGGGTTAGGTTAAATATATTATTTTAATGGAATTTCAAAAGTGTCTATTATTTCACTGATTTTTTCAAGGTCTCTATCATTATTCTTATTTTTAATTTTTGCAACAGCTTTTACTGTGAAAATAATTCTATTATTTTTCACTTCTGCTAATACATAATGTAATGTTCCATAATTTATTTTTACCGTTGTGGGTTCTAATTTTTCTCTATGTTCAATTTCCAATGGTGCCCCGCCACCACCTGTGATAACGTAAATTATTCCATTTTTCTCATGTCTCTCATATGAATGGACGTGGCCATTAAAAACTGCTTTTACACCATATTTTTCAAAGAGCGGTCTCCACAATTCTTCTAAGTGACTTTCCATTCCGTAGTTATAACCTTTACAATTATTCCAAAATGGATGATGGTAAAATACTAAAACTGTCTTATCCGAAGAGTTTTTTAAAATGTTTTCTAACCATTTTAACTGAGATTTTTCCAATTGTTGAGTACCTACAGCATTAGAATCAAGGAAAATAAATCTTATTTTTCCATAATCAAAGTAATACCATCTTTTATTGTAATCACCACTTCCTTTTGGTAAATAAAAAGCTTGATAATAATAAGAGTTATTTCTTTCATGATTTCCTAATAATGGATAATAAATAGAATTTTTAGCTAAATTAGATATTTCGTTAAAGAATGAATTCCAATCATCTAACCAATCTCCTTTTTCTACTAAATCGCCACTATTAATTACAAATTCTGGATTATCTTTTGCCAGGGTATCAGCAACATATTTATGCCATTCATGATATGTTCTGGTATCTCCATAAATAGCAAATTTTAGGTTTTCTTCACTCAAACTTTTGGTTTTGAAATGTCCAGAAATCATTGCATTGGTACTTAAATAATAGTCATTTATATATAATTTATAATTATACTCTTTTCCCGGAGTTAGATCTGTTATTGGAACATGCTGAAGTGATAAAGGAATATTGACAAAAATAGATTTTATTTTTTTATTTCCATCATATATATCTATTTTAGCAGTTGCTGGAATTTCAGTTTTCCAATTAAAAATAACTGAAGATGTAGTATGATCTGTTAAATATAATGGCCAAATAAAATTATTTACAGATTTTAATGGAGTAGCATTAATCAAATTTTGTTTATTTGAGGTTAAAGGGATTTTTTCTTCCTTAAATCCTTCTAATTCTAAAGCGGCATAATATCCATCTTTGACATTTACAAATGAAAAATTCCCATTTTTATCTGTATAGTTTAAAGAAATAGGTGTATTATTGTCATCATACAAAACAATAGGAATATTTTCTTGATGATTTAATTTAGTCAATATTTTCCCCGAAATCATATTATTTGAGTTATATATTTGTTTTCTAACCTCTTCTATATCCTTTGAAATATAAAAATATCGAGAAAAAACTATTTCATCATTTGCGTTTATTTTGAATGGCCTATATATTAAAGCGCTAAAATTATTGGTAAACATTGATCTGAAAATTTTTAAATTATTTTTAGGAATAAAAGAATATGAAATAAAATCTTCTTGTAATAATAGCTTTTTACCATTTTCATTTGTTTTAATTATCTTTGGGAATAATTCATTAAATGATACAATATCTTTTAAAAGCATTTTCGAATCTTTTGAAGAAATATTTTTAATGATGTTTAAGATCTCAATATAATCATCATTCTCTTTAAGTTTATAAACAGTAGATATAGAAAATGGATATATGTCATCATTAATTACTTTAAATTCAATTGATTCATTATTTTTTCTAATTTCTATTTTCTTCGGGATAAGTAATTTATTTTGGGTATAAATTTTATAATTATCTAACAAATTTCTTTTAAAATCATTAGTATAGGCTTCAATTATTTTTCCTGCATATTCATCATTTCTATTTTCAGAACCTATTATAATAGCTATTTTATTATTTTTTAATAGATAATCATCTTTTTTTGCTTTCGAAAAATATGGTAATTCAGATAAAGAATTAGTTGTTACCTTTTTTAACATCAATTGAGGAAAGATGCTAATAGCTAATAATAAAACTAAAAATACCACAAATATTTTCTTCATAAAAACACCCCCATTATTTTTTTGAAATATTATCCGCTGCAGCTTTAGCAGATGAAAATGCCCATTGAATATTATATCCCCCAGTATCTCCATCTACGTCTAAAACTTCTCCAATAAAATATAGGTTTTCAACTAATTTGGATTCCATTGTTTTTGAATTTATTTCTTTAGTACAAACACCTCCGGCAGTAACCATGGCGATATTGAAATCTCCAACTTTATCTATAATAAATTCCTGATTGTACAAATAATTAATTACTTTATTTCGTTCTTCTTTGCTTACACTATTGCATTTTTTATTTCTATCAAGATTTAAACGTTTGAACATAACAGCTATAAATCTTTTAGTTAGATTATATTTTTTTAAAACATCAAATAATAATACATTCTTATTATTTTCTAATGAATCATTGAAACTTTTTCTAAAAATCTCTTCGTTTTCAAAAGTAACAAAAGAAACTTTGATTGTATCATTATTTTCAAAAAATCTCGATGTATTTAGTATAATAGGCCCAGAAAAACCCTTATGTGTGAAAAGAAGAGTTCCCTTATATATCAATTTTCCTTTTCTTAAAATAATATCCATAGAAATTCCAGATAGATCTGAAAAAGGGTAATCTTTAATAATAACAGGAGATAATGCCGGTCTTGGTTTAATAATTGTATGGTTAAATCTTTTAGCATATATATAGCCATCACCATTTGAGCCTAACATGGGATATGACTTTCCGCCGGTGGCGATAACTAAAAAGTCAGAAGTATATATACCAACGTTAGTTTTTACAATAAATTTCTCTTTTTTATCTATACTTGTTATATCTGTATTATATTTTATTTCAACATTGTTTTTATTATTAATCTTATTTATAAGCCAATTTAAAACAGTTTTTGATTTCATGCTTTTAGGAAAAACTTTTCCCTCTTCGGTAATTATATATTCGAAATTTACATCATTTAATAAATCATAATTTGAATAATTATATAAGGCTCTTTTCACAAAATTTTTTTTATCCCCATAATGAGTAATAAACTTTTTTATATCATCATTATTAGTGAAATTACACTTTCCACCACCTGAAACCAATAATTTTTTTCCAGGTTTTTCTTTTTTTTCTAAGATTAAAATATTTTTGTGTTCGATTTTAGAAGCGCAAAACAATCCAGCAGGACCTGCACCTATAATTATAACATCATAATGCATTTAGTTTTTCCTCCTATAGATAAAAAAAGACAGTACAAGACTGTCTTGGAATTTAGTTTAGTAAATTATCTATTATTGATTTATAAAAATTTATGATATTATTATATTTGGAAGCAAAAATATCTACTAAGACTTTTTTATTTTTTAAATTATTATATGTAGTGTTCTTATAATTATAGTTTGCGACTAGTACTTTATCACTGGTAATGGTTATTTTATCATTATATATCTTATAATCTATACCATATCTTTCATAAAAATGTGTAAATAAATTATTTATATCAATTATGCTAATCTTTTTATTTTTAATAGACTTAGAAAATTCATCCGATAATTCTATGATTTTCTGAGTAAAGTTTAACAAATTATCTCTATATTCAGAAGCATTTTGTGGATCAATATTTTCTAATTTTTTCTCTATTTTATAGGCTATAACAACTGAATATAAAGGATCTGACCAAATAAAAGGATTTTCTTTATATGGATAAAATAATACACCTTCTGATAAAATAACTTTATTTATATTGCTGTTAATAATTATTTCGTTATTTAGAACTATCATTAAATCTGCATTTTTAAAATCCTTAGATTCTACTTTTAAATTTAAAAAAGTATCATAATTATCATAAATATTATAAATATTAGAGTTTGGAGCTAATTCTCTTGCTATTAATTCTAAAGGTTTGATGGATGTAACGATGTTCAAAGAAAATGCAGAGATTGTTAAAATTAAAATAAAAGCAACTATAAAATTCCTCACAATAATACCTCCATTCTATAACTGAATTCAATTATAACATAATTTATGGAGAAAACAAAAAATAATTTATAAATTTTATACTAAAGATTCAGGAGGCTAATTAAAAATATTTCTTTGAAGAGGAGTGTGAATATGAAAATAACAGGCATAGTTGATAATTTTAAAGTACATCCATTATTAAAACGAGATTGGGGATTGTCTATTTTAATTGAGGATGAAAATAAAAAGATTTTATTTGATACTGGAGCAGATTATAGGATTTTGGAACATAATATAAAACATTTAGGATTAGAACGAAAATTAGAAAATATCGATATTCTTTTTTTAAGTCATTATCATGATGATCATACAGGAGGATTAGAATTCATATTGGAAAATTTTAATGTCAAAAAATCTTATATACCTTCTCAATTTCCTGAAGAATTAATAAATAAATTAGAAAAGAAAACAGAAGTTGTTATATGTGAAAAACCCACTGAAATTAAAAAAAATATATATTCTACAGGAACATTTAAAGAAAATATTCCAGAACATTCAATGGTTTTAAAAACAGAGAAAGGATTAGTTATAATAGCTGGATGTGCACATCCTAAAATCGAAAACATTCTTAATTTTTCAAAAGAATATTTTAAAGACAAGTTGCATGCTGTGATAGGCGGGTTTCATTTTTATAAATTATATGAAGAAAAATTATTTGTTAGGTTAGATAGAATTAAAAAAACAGGGGTTGAATTTTTATTACCTTCCCATTGTACAGGAATTGAAGCTATTAACGTTATGAATGTTGAATTTAAAGGAAGAATTATAAAATTTGGTGCGGGTACAACTTTAGAAATATAAGCGAGGTTTTTGTCACACTTTAGTTTGTAGACAAAGTACAAAATAAAATATTCAAAATAATATTTATTCATCCAGTGAAAATTCTTATTCCTCAAAAATGCTCATGAACATATTTTTAATGCGCAGCATTAAAAATAAACAAATGTTTATATATTAAAAAAATACAATAATTAATATAGGTTATAAATAAAGCAATATTTTAGTTTATAATATTTAAAATTTCGCGAAGCGAAAGTTTGGGAATTTTCAAGGATTCACTCATATTATTTTTTCATATTTTATTTTGTCAACAGTCTGAAGCGAGACTTTTGTCTCGCTTTTTTATATTTTATAAATTAGTAATTATAAAATTTGAAAATAAAATTTATAAATTTCTCAAAGTTAACTTGACATATTATAAAAAATAGTTTATAATTCTATACATGGGGGGTGATAAAATGGTTGGAGTGATATTATTAATTTTGTATGGATTAATACTTATATTTTTTGGAGCTAAAATTTTTTGGGCATTTTTCTTTATAAGTTTAGGACTTTACATTTTTTATACTTATTATACAGCTTTTAAAAGAACAAAGACTCAAAAAAAGATTTTAGAAAAATCCATTGTAAAAGTTATTAAAGAAAATGATCCAGAAGAAGCAGCTAAAATCATTAGTAGAAAAATAAAATACCCTGTAGGAACAAAATTTGTAATAAGTGTGAAATCTGAAGAAACTAATGTGAATTTAGTTTTCCCATTAGGAATATTAATAGCAACAAAACCGTTATTATACGCGATGAAACCAATGATGAAAAAATATATGAAATATGATACAGAAGAAAAAACTGGTGGAATCAATTTTGATTTTGATCCGATATTTGATGTAGTGATAGAATCTATCGATTATTTTGCAGATTTTTATGGTGATTTTATAGATGTAGAAACTGATGGAGGAAAAACAAAAGTAAAAATATATGTAGCCTAAGGAGATGAATTTAATGTATAAAGCACCTATTATATGTCCGGTTTGTGGTAGTAAAATGCATATTGAAGTATTAAGATGTGATAATTGTAAATCAAAGCTTGAAGGAAATTTTGAAATGAATGAATTTGCTTCTTTGAGTGATGAGAATATAGAATTTTTGCGTCTTTATTTATTAAATCGTGGAAATTTATCGAAAGTATCTGAAATATTGAAATTATCATATCCAACGGTTTTAAATAAGTTTAATAAATTGTTATCTGATCTTGGTTATGTTTCAAAAGAATATATTTCAGATGATGAAAAAAATAAAAATCTTGTTAGTGAGAAAAAAAAGATTATTGATGATTTAGAAAAAGGTTTAATAAAGCCAAAAGATGCTATAGAAAAATTAAAATTATTAAAGGGGGAAAAATAATGAGAGAAGAATTGATAAGAGTGTTAAATATGGTAAAAGAAGGTACAATAGAAATTGATGAAGCTGCTGATTTAATAGAAGCTTTTTTTGATACAAAGACTGAAGATATTAAAAAATCAAAATCAAAGAGAAAATTAGTTATCAAAGTAGATTCAGCAAAAGGTGATAAGGTTAATGTAAAGATACCTCTTGGATTAATAAAAATAGCTAAAGCTATGATACCCTTAGGACTAGCTCAGCAAGGAACAAATATGAGTAAAGAACAAATTGATCAAATTATAGAAGCAATAGAGAATATTAATTTTGATGAGTTTGAAGGTGAAAATATAGTAGATGTAGATTCAGAAGATGGAGATGTTGTAAAGATTTACATAGAATAAAATAAATTTGAAATAATAAATTACTCAAATTTTTAATTATTTTTAAATTTCAAAATTATACTTGACTAATAATATTTTTAATGGTATAATAATTTTGGTTTTGCCGAGATGGCGGAATTGGCAGACGCGGTGGACTCAAAATCCACTGAGGGTGAAACCTCGTGTGGGTTCAAGTCCCACTCTCGGCACCATTTTAACCGGCTTTTAGCCGGTTTTTTTATTATATACTAAAAATTGATGTAATTTTGATATAATAATATCAGTTATAAAAAACTTATTCGGGAGGGATAAAGATGGCTAAAGTGGCTTTTACTTATGAAATTCCAGAAATCGCTGAAAAAATATTATTAAATGAAGGTTTTGATGTGTGGGTAAATAGAGAAGATAGAACATTAACTCACGAAGAGATTATTAAATTAGCAAAAAATAATGACGCATTAATTACATTATTAAGTGACAAAATTGATGAAGAAGTTATTAAAGCTGGGAAAGGTAAATTAAAAGTTATCTCTAATTATGCTGTTGGATACAATAATATAGATGTTGATGCAGCCAAAGAAGCTGGAATATATGTTACTAACACACCTGGGGTTTTAAGTGATGCAACTGCTGATTTAGCCTGGGCTTTATTATTCGCGGTGGCTAGGAAGATTGTGGAAAGTGATAAATTTGTTAGAGAAGGTAAATTTGTAGGTTGGAGACCAAAATTATTTTTAGGTTATGATATAAAAGGAAAAACATTAGGTATTATTGGAATGGGGAGAATTGGAAAAGAAATGGCTAAAAGAGCTAAGGGTTTTGAAATGAATGTATTATATTACAAGAGAAATAAATTATCAGAAATAGAAGAAAAAGAATTAGGGGTAAAATATGCAACTTTAGAGGAATTAATTAAAAATTCTGACTATATCTCATTACACACACCATTAACAGATGAAACATATCATTTACTAGATGAAAAAGAATTTTCTATGATGAAACCTAATACCATTATAATAAACACTGCAAGAGGTCCTGTAATAAATGAAAAAGTTCTTATTAAATATTTGAAAGAAGGAAAAATTGCTGGAGCGGGATTAGATGTATATGAGGAAGAACCTAAAGTTCCTCAAGAATTAATTGAATTAGACAATGTTGTTTTAACACCTCATACTGGAAGTGCAACATATGAAACAAGAGATAATATGGCAAAAATGGTTGCAGAAAATGTAATTTCTGCATTGAAAGGGGAAGTACCACCTAACAATGTATATTGATTTAATGGAAGTATATAATAAGTTATATAGTGAATATAATATTCCTGAAGGTTGGTGGCCAGGAGATAACGAATTTGAAATAATGATTGGAGCATTATTAACTCAAAATACAAATTGGAATAATGTAGAAAAGTCATTAGATAATATTAAAAAAAGAAATTTAATGAATCCTGAATCATTATATTATTTACCCATAAATGAATTAGAAGAATTAATAAGACCTTCTGGTTTTTATACTGTTAAAGCAAAATATATAAAAAATCTCTTAGAATGGTTTAAAACATATAATTTTTCATTTGAAGTTATAAATAAAAAAGAAAAAGAAATATTGAGAAATGAGTTATTAAACATTAAGGGAATTGGAAAAGAAACGGCAGATTCAATTTTGCTATATGCATTTAATAAATTATCTTTTGTTATAGATGCTTATACAAAGAGAATGTTTTCGAGATTAGGATTAAATATTAAAGTTGATTATGATACATATAAAAATTTTTTTGAAAATAATTTACCTAAAGATATTATGTTATATAAGAATTATCATGGTTTGATTGTAGAACATTCTAAAAATATATGTAAAAAGAAACCATTATGCGAAAACTGCAAATTAAAATTTTTATGTAAAACGTATAAAACAAATTTTAATTAAAAATATGACTCATCGGATATCCGATGAGTCATGTTTTTAATGATTACAATCGTGATCGTCACCATGTTTATGAAAATGTTCTTTTACTTCATACTCTCTATCTTTTAAAATATTTTCTTTTAAAGCATTTATGATTTCTTCTACTGTTCCATTTGCTCCTCTTATTACCTGTATTCCTAGTTGTTCAAAAAAGGCTATTGCTCTTCCGCCAATACCTCTCGCAATGAGTAAATCTACACCCTTGCTATGAAGAAAATTTGGTACATCACCTGGCCCATGTTCTTCAAGAGGGTTTTCTATTACTTCAAGCTCATATTCACCATTATCTTTAAGATTAATAAAGCCAAAATATGGTGCATGACCAAAATGTTCACTAATTTTAGAATTTTTTCCTAAATTTTCAATTAACGGAATTGCTATTTTCATCTTCTGCACTCCTTTCATATTTTTCTAAAAATATATTTAGAACTTTTACTCTATTTTTAATATTTTCAGATATTTCTTTTAAATAAACCTTTCCTAAATCTGTGATAAAAAAAACTTTTTTAGGTGGTCCTTCATCACTTGGCATAATTTTTGAATAAATAAAGCCAAAATTTTCCATCTTTTTTAAATGCCTATAAATAATTGTAGGTTCATTAATTTCAAAACCCAATTCTTTTAATTTTGAGATCAATGAATAACCATGAGTGGGATTATCTTTTAAGAATAATAATAGATATCCACTTAATAAATCAGCGCTTTTAAATCTTGGGCATTTTTTTTTCATATTTTTCCCCTCCGGTATTTATTATACATCAATATTGACAAAATGTCAATAGTTTATTTTGAAATCAAATGTTAACAATTAAATAATATTTGATTTCAAAAATATATTATATGTTTTATTTTAACTTTTTAGTGATATAATTATAACTTATTAATAATAAGGAGGGGGAATATGAAAACAAAATTATTTGTATTATTATTTATCCTTGTTTTCGCAATTTCTATATTCAGTTTTGAAATTTCAGGAAGTTATTTAATGGAGTTATCTGGTTATGAAAGAACGTTTTATGGAGGAGGTATTACATTAGGTGATAAAGATATTATAGGATTAGAAGTTGGAGTATTTATACCTCCAGAAACAATTGAAACAGGAGAATTAACTTATTTTCAACCAACAACTTTTATTTTAGTTCAACTACCATTCAAAAATTTTAAAATTTTTACAGGAATAAGTCCTATATTCCAGTTCTACGATAATAAATTTTCATTATACTCTTATACAATGTATTTAACAAAAGCGGGAGTATCTTTATATTTAGGTCCTTTAGTATTTACTGGAGGGATTAATACTATAATTGATCTTTCATTTCAACAAACATTTGGAATTTATGGTGTATATGGTGAATTTGGATTAAGATTCTGATTGGAGGGGGAAATATGAAAAAATATGGATATATAATATTATTATCAATATTATCAATTCTTGTATTATTTTCTTGTCAAAAAATAGATCCATTATTAGGTAATAGTAATATATCAGGAATTGTAAACTTAAATGATTCTAGTAATCATGAAAATATAAAAGTTTCCATAGAGGGTTTAGAAAGTGAAGGGGAAGGATTTAGCCCAATAGATACAATTTCTTCATTAGGAGATACATTATCTGATAAAAATGGGGATTTTTTATTAGAAAACATTCCAGCAGGAAATTATATTATTAAAGCTGAAAAAGATGGTTATTTCCCTACTAAACAGTTTATTGAAGTAAAAGATAATTCTGAAATTATATTAGACAACACATTAGTATTATATCCTTTAGGCGATTATGGAACACTAAATGGAAATGTAAAATATATTGATAAATCTGATCATACTGGTATTTTATTAGAAATTAGAACTCCTGAAGGCGAACCATTACCTGGTATGTATACGTTTTCTGATAAAGATGGAAATTATAGTTTTGATTTTGTACCAATTGGAAATTATGTAGTTTATGCACATGATCCTTCAAAAAATTCTGAATATTCTGCAGATGCTGCACCAGTATTAGTAGAAAATTCTAAAAATACAATAGTGCCAGATCTTATATTGAGAAAAGCTGCAGAACATGTTGTTATTTTTAGAGATGTATCTGCTTGGGGGGCACCTGATGCTATACCAAATATTTTAGAAGATATAGGATTCACAAATGGTGCTGGTATTCATCAATATGAAATAATGAGTTCTACAGATATAAATAATTTAAACAGTTTTGATTCATCATGGGCAATAATTATTGAAGGAGACCAAACAACTAATTTCTATGAAATTTATAAAACAAATTCAAGTAAATTTGATGCTTTTGTAGAAAATGGAGGAACATTATTCTGGATTGCTTGTGATAACGGTTGGACCGGGGGAGATTTTACTGGAACATTACCTGGAGAAGTAACATGGAGAGATTATTATGATAATTATAATGAACTTGTAAATTTAACCCATCCATTATTAGAAGGATTCCCAAATGATAATGAACTTTATGGAAATTATGCAAGTCATGGTGGTTTTGACAATTTAAATGATGCAGATATACAGAATTTAGTAGTATTCATTAAAGAATATTCATCAACTGAAAAATATCCTACGTATATTGAATATAGATATGGAGATGGGAGAGTTGTTGCTTCAACATCACCACTTGAATTCTATGTTAATAATGGTAATAGTTATGACAATGAATGGTATATATTATTATTAAGACGATCAATAGAATATGTATTTAATTTACCTCTTAGTTCTGTTAATGCAATTTCCCAAGAACCTGTTGAATAATATAATATTAAAATTATAACAAGTATAAACTCAGTCATTAAAATTGGCTGAGTTTTTTTATTAAAAAATGATATAATATATAAGATAAAGAAAATTTCAAAAGAGAGGGAAAATTATGAGAGTAAAGTTATCAAAAAGCAATTTGGAAGTTTCGAGAATAGTTCAAGGTATGATGCGTTTAAATTCTTGGGGATATACAGAAAAAGAACTAACTGATTTTATACAGAAGGCTATAGATATAGGTGTTACTACATTTGATCATGCTGATATTTATGGTAATGGAGAGTGTGAAGAGATATTTGGAAATGTACTTAAAAATAATCCCAGTATAAGAAATGAAATACAATTAATTACAAAATGCGGAATTATAAGGAAGGATGAAAATTCGAATATTCGTGTTAAACATTATAATACAAGTAAAGAACATATATTAAAGTCAGTCGAAAATTCATTGAAAAAGCTTCATACAGACTATATAGATTTATTGCTAATACATAGGCCAGATCCATTTATGAATCCAGAAGAAATTGCTGAAGCTTTTTATGAATTACATAAATCAGGTAAGGTTTTAAATTTTGGAGTTTCTAATTTTACAATTCAACAATTTAAAACATTGCAGGAATATACAAATCTCCCATTAATAACTAACCAAATAGAAATATCTCCATATAATTTAGAACATTTTGAAAATGAAAATATTTATTTCTTATTACAGAAAAAAATAAATCCGATGGCATGGTCTCCATTAGCTGGAGGAAAAATATTTAATCCTTCTGAAGAAAAAGGGCAAAGAATTTTAAAAGCATTAAAAGAAGTAGCAAAGGATTTTAATGTGTCTTCTTTGGATAAAATTGTATATGCATGGCTATTAAATCATCCTGTAGGAATTATCCCTATTTCTGGTAGTGGAAAAATTGAAAGATTAAAAAATGCTGTTGAAGCTATAGATATAAAAATGAATAGAGAACAATGGTTTATGATTTATGAAGCAGCACTTGGTCATAAAGTTCCTTAGGGAGGGATGTTGTGAATATTATAGATGAAAAGGTAATAGAAAAGAAAAATGAGCTATTAAACATCATGGAAGATTTGAATTTTATTTTAAAAACAATAAAAAAAGATATTGTATTAAAGGAAATAAAAGACAGAATAAACGAGCCATATACATTTATGATTGTAGGAGAAGTAAATTCAGGAAAAAGTAGTTTTGTTAATGCTTTGCTAAAAAGTAAAGATTTAGCAAAGGTTTCTCCTCAAACATGTACAGACAAAATAAATGTTATAGAATTTTCTGAACAATCATACGAAAAAGAATTGCTGGATAAATATATAAAATATATTGGAAGACCTTATGAAATATTAAAGAACATTAGAATAGTTGATACTCCAGGTACTAACAGTATGATAGCAGAACACGAAGAAATTACAGAATCATTTATTCCTAATGCTGATTTAATAATATTTATATTTCCTGCAAATAATATTGAAGCAGGAAGCGCATGGAAGTTTTTTGAAAAAATTGTAAAAAAATACCAAAAGAACATTATTATTGTGCTTACTATGAAAGACATAGCTAAAGAAGAACAAATAAAAATAAATTATGAAAATGCTAAAATAAGAGCTAAAGATAAGGGAAAAGAAACACCTATATTTATTACTTCATCTGATATGGAATTTGAAAATAATAAAGATTCAGGATTTGAAGAAATTAGAAAGTTTATTTTGGACACTGTTACAGGTAGCAAAAAAGAATTTGGAAAATTAGAATCTTCAGCAAATCAAATAAAAGCTTTTCTATTAGAAATAAAAGAAGATTTATATAAAAAGAAAAAGAACTTAATAGAACAAAAAGACATTATTGATATAATAAATAAAAATATAGAAATTTCAAAAAAGAATTCTTTAAATGAAGTAGAATTATGGATAAAAATAATCTTAGAAAATTATAGAAATATTTCGAAAAAAGTTAAAATTAAATTAGAGGAAGAAATTACATTATGGAAATTATTAAAAAGATCTTTTTCTAAAAAAGAAAATTTGAGAGTTCTCGAAGATGAGATAAAAAATCTATTTATAAATGAATTATTAAATTCTACCAAAGAGATATCTTCTGAAAGATCTGTTAAATTTATTGATAATATAAAAAGTATGCTGATTAAAAATCTTGAAGAATTAAAAAAAATAGAAAAATCCGTAGATTTAAAGAATATATATTATGAATTTGGTGAACAAAGAAAAAAACTAATTGAAAATACTATAAATAAAATTGATGAATATATAAAAAATGAAAAATTTATGGATTTAATAAAAGAAGAAAAATTAAAATCAATAAATTCTACAGTATTTAGCGGAACTGGGTTATCTGTATTAGGAATCATCTTGATGGCATCAACACAAATTTCTATTTTTGATATAACTGGAGGAATTATAACTGGTCTTGGTGTTGCGACTGGAACACTTTTTGCTGCATTCAAGAAAAATAAGATAGTAAAAAAGATAGAAAAAAAGTTTGATGAAGGTGAAGAATTAATAAAGAATAATTTAGAATCAAATTTATATGGTGTTGTTGAATTGATTTATAATGATATAGCTACATTATTTTCTGAGTTTGAAGCAAATATAATAACTGAAAATGAAAAACTTGAGGAATTGGATAAAGCGTTAAATAGGTATTTGAAAAAATTGAATGAATATATTAAAACATTGGGGGGATAAATGTGATTTTTACATTAACAATGAATCCAAGTCTTGATAGATATATCTATATTGATCAATTAATTCCAGATGACACGAATAGGGCAAAAAAATTGGTTGATTATCCTGCAGGTAAAGGGATAGATGTTTCAAGAGTAATTAAAGAATTAGGAGGAGTATCAGTTGCTGTAGCTTTACTTGGAGGTTATAATGGCCGGAAAATAGAAGAAATGCTTGATGAAGAAGGTGTTATATATTCTTCTGTTAGAATTGAACATGAAACTCGTATGAATATTATTTTAGAAGAAAAAACACAATATAGGATGAGCATGCCTGGTGCATCTGTGAAAAGAGAAAAGCTGCAAAAAGTTTTTGATATATTGCATTCTCTTGTAAGAGAAGGAGACACAATTGTAATTTCCGGAAGTTTGCCAAAAGGTGTTGATCCAGATTATTACACTGGATTGATTTTCTCATTAAAACAATGGGGAGCAACAGTATTTTTTGATGCGGATGGAAAAAATTTAAAAGCAGGATTAGAAGCAGAACCACATTGTATAAAACCAAATACACATGAATTATCTAGATTATTAGATAAAGACATTGACGAAAAAGATAAAATATCTATATCTAAATATGCAAAAGAAACATTAGAAAAATATAAATTAAATGAAATTTTGGTTTCAATGGGAAAATACGGTAGCGTTTATGCAAATTGGGATGAAGCATATTACGCCTATCCTGTTAAATTAGAAGTAAAAAGCGCTGTAGGTGCTGGAGATTCTTTTTTAGCAGGATATGTAATGAAATATGAAGAAGATAAATTAGAGGCATTTAGATTAGCTAATGCGGCAGGTAATGCTGCAGTATTAACTCCCGGTACAGAGTTATGTAGGAAAAAAGATGTTTTGGAATTATTACCTAAAATTAAAATTGAAAAGCTTTAGTAAGGGGGCCGTATAATGGGTTATGTAAAATATAATATTGGTGATAAGGTTGACTTTGAAATTGTAGAAACAAATGGTGAAATAATAAAAAGTGAAGATTTAAAGGGTAAATGGATAGTGTTATATTTTTATCCTAAAGATAACACTCCAGGATGTACAACTGAAGCTAAAGATTTTACATCATTAATTGATGAGTTTCATAAACTAAATGCAGAAGTAATAGGAGTTAGTCCTGATAGTATTGATAAACATAAAAAATTTATTTCTAAACATGATTTAAAAGTAAAGTTGGGTTCAGATGAAAACAAAGAATTATTAGAAAAATTTGGGGTTTGGCAACTAAAAAAGAATTTTGGAAAAGAATATTATGGTGTCGTGAGAACAACCATATTAATAGATCCAGAAGGAAAAATAGCCTATCTATGGGAAAAAGTAAAAGTAAAAGGTCATGCAGAAGATGTATTAAATAAAATAAAACAATTACAAAAATAATGGAGGTATCTAATGTCTAATATATGTGATGTTTTTGGAAAATGTGGAGGATGTACTTATTTAGATATAGACTATGATGTTCAATTAAAAGAAAAAACAGAAAATATTCTTAAAATATTAGAAGATAGTCAAATAGAAATAAAAAATTATGAAGGTGTATTAAGCTCACCAGAAATTTATCATTATAGAAACAAAATGGAGTATTCTTTTGGAAATGAAATGAAAGATGGACCATTAACTATAGGATTAAGAGGTAAAGGGAAATTTTATGACGTATATTCTGCAAAAACATGTAAAATTGCGCCAAAAGATTTTGGGAAAATAATTGAATTTTCAGAAATGTTTTTTAAAGATTTGCCATTTAGAAATTATAAGAAACATAGTGGTTATTTAAGACATCTTGTTATGAGAAAAGGATTTAAAACAAATGAAATATTATTAAATATATCAACTTCATCAGAAGATTATCATTCTCATGTAGAAAAATGGGTAAATGAAGTTTTAAAATTAGAATTAGAAGGAAAAATAGTAAGTATATATCATACTATAACAGATGCTAAATCCACAGTAGTTAAACCAGATGAGTTAAAAAAATTATATGGTAAAGATTATTTTGAAGAAGAAATATTAGGAATTAAATTTAAGGTAGGCCCATTTTCATTTCTACAGACAAATACATTAGGATCTGAAGTATTATATTCTAAGGTCTTAGATTATATTGATGAAAATGCTAAAACTGGATTTGATTTATATTGTGGTGCTGGTACTATAACATTATTAATGGCTAAAAAACTTGAAAAAGTAATTGGAGTTGAAATTGTAAAAGAAGCTGTTGAAGCAGCAAAAGAAAATGCTAAAGATAATAATGCAAATAATGTTGAATTTTATTTAGGAGATGCAAAAGATATTGTAAAACTATTAGATGAGAAATTAGATACAATAGTAGTTGATCCACCAAGAGCGGGATTACATAAGAATGTCATTAATTTTATTATGGATAATAAATTTGACAATGTAGTATATGTGTCTTGTAATCCAGCTAATTTTGCAAGAGATATGATTTATTTAAAAGATATGTATGAAATCGAAAAATTCGTATTTGTTGATATGTTCCCACATACTAAACACCTTGAATCTGTAGCGAAACTTGTAAGAAAATAATTTAAACTCCATCTTTTGGATGGGGTTTATTTAATAATATAATAATATATAATATAATAAAAACAATATTTGAAAGTGGTGAAAGTATATGTTTCCATTAAGAGATATTAATCCAAGTAGTAAAAAACCTGTAGTAACTATAACTCTTATAATTATAAATGTTATAGTATTTGTTTTTGAAATGATTTTACCTTCTCATTTAAGAGAATCTTTTATACAATATTATGGTTTTATGCCATCAGAACTGACGAAGGCTATTGCGTATGGGGATATGGGATATATTGGAATAAATATTTTTACAATATTTACCAGTATGTTTTTACATGGTAGTTTTATGCATATTTTAGGAAATATGTGGTCTCTTTGGTTATTTGGAGATAATGTAGAAGATAAATTAGGACATTTTAAATTTTTACTAATATATTTATCGAGTGGATTTATTGCATCTTTTACGCATTATATTTTTAATTTAAATTCGCCTATTGTTACTATTGGAGCATCTGGAGCAATTGCCGGTGTAATTGGTATCTATTTTGTCCTGTTTCCATTGGCTAAAATTCAAACATTATTTTTACTATTATGGATTCCAATATTTGTGAATATTCCTTCATTTATATTTATTGGAATATGGTTTTTATCTCAAATATTTAATGGTATATTATCGTTAGTGGGTCCATATTATGGTGCAGGAGTAGCCTGGTGGGCTCATATAGGTGGATTTATATTTGGTGCATATATTGCTAAAAAGTATAAAGAAAAAAATTATTATACTTATTATTATTAATTTTATTATTGTTAAATGGGAGAATAATATGTATTATCTAGAAATATTAAAATTTAAACCTGTATTATAATGAAGAAAAATTAGAATTTTATTATTTAAAAAGGAGGAAGAATAATGAATATTAATAAGATTGAAGAAGCATCAAAAAAATTCTTAAGTGTTTATCCTGGGGGTTTTTCAAATCCCGAATTACTAAAATTAGCAAAAAAACATATTCCAGAAAAAATGCATAATATGGCATTAGAATTTTTTAATTTAGATGCTTTTGAGGATATAAACAAAGTAACAGATAATTTAATTAAAATTGTTTCCAAAGCATCTTTAGTTTCATTATTTGAAAAACCTAAATTCAGAGATGCTGTTAAAGCTATGACTGAAGAAGAAAAGAAACAATTATCTGAAGGAATTAAACAATTAATTCATGGAGATAAAGAATTAGGTTTTAATTTAACTTTAGAAATTTTAGGAAGTTATAAATTAGCAAAATGGACATTATTAACAATAGTTCCATATTATTATAGTCCTAGGGAAGAAGTATTTGTAAAACCAAACACTACTAAGTTAATAATAAAATATTATGAATTAGAAGATATCAAATATTCACCAAAACCAACATATGATTTCTATGAAAAATATAGAAATTATATTTTAGAAATGAAAAAATATGTAGATAAGTCTTTAGATATTGATAATGCAGCCTTTACTGGATTTTTAATGATGGCAACAGAACTATGAAAATAAAAATATTTGATTTTTCAAAAATACATTTTATTGTATTAGGTTTTATAGGGATGGTTTTAGGCATTCTATATTCATTTGGTGGATTAATTTATGATATAATCCACAATTCAGTTGGTTATGGAACACTATTAGCTTTTCTTGCTTTAATAGGAATGCCTTTAATATTTTCAATTTTTGGTTTTTTATTAGGTTTATTTGTTGGTATTATATTTAATTTTATTAATAAATATTTGAAATTAAATATACAGTTGGAGGATAAAAATGAAAAAATATAATTTTATTGCTGAAATAAAAGAATCTAAAATAGGAAAAGGCGGAGCATATATTGAATTCCCATATGATGTGGAAAAAGAGTTTGGAAAAAAAGGAAGAATAAAGGTTGTAGCTTTTTTTGATGGAGTTGAATATAGAGGATCACTAGTAAAAATGGGGACTGATTGTCATATTTTAGGTATTCAAAAGGCTATAAGAAAAAAAATTAATAAAGATATTGGAGATAAAGTTGAAATAACTTTATACGAAGATACTGAAGAAAGAAAAATAATTTTAAATAAATTATTAGAAAACAAATTAAAAGAAAATAATCTAATTGAAGTTTTTGAAAAATTATCTTATTCAAGGAAAAAAGAATATAATAATTTAATTGAAAATGCAAAGAAAGAAGAAACAAAATTAAAAAGACTAAAAAAAATAATTTCTGAATTAAAGAGGGGTTAATATGAATATAAATTTAATCGATAAACTCATATTATTCCCACTAATATTTTTAGCTGGTTTTGTTGATTCAATAGCCGGTGGAGGTGGATTGATTTCATTGCCGGCCTATTTATTTATAGGTCTTCCAAGTCATAATGCTTTAGCTACAAATAAACTCTCTTCTTCCATAGGAACTATTGTAAGTGTTTTGAGATATAATCATGGAAAAGCTATTATTTTTGAAATAGGAGTATTTTCAGCAATATTTTCTTTTATCGGATCTTTTTTGGGAGCAAGGATTGCAATGTTTATTCCAGATAATATATTGAAAATAGTGTTAGCCATATTGATTCCAATAGCGACGTTATTTATTTTGTTTAGACATAATAGTATGCATAAAGAAGATAATAGCATTAATTTTTCAAGAATGAAGGTAATTGTTTTATCTTCGATAATAGGATTTTTTATTGGTGCGTATGATGGATTCTTTGGACCTGGAACAGGAACCTTTTTAATAATAGCTTATGTATCTATATTATCTATTGATCATGTGAAAGCTTCAGGAACAGCTAAAATTGTAAATTTAGCTTCCAATGTAAGTGCATTAACAGCATTTATAATAGGAGGAAAAGTAATATTTTCAATAGGATTACCAGCTGCAATATTTGGAATAGCAGGACATTGGATTGGTTCGGGTTTAGCGTTAAAAAAAGGGAGTAAAATAATAAAACCTATTATAATAGTAGTATTAACCATATTGTTTATAAAAATATTATTTGATATAATCTAATTTATTCGGAGAAGGTGCTGTTATATATTTTCCTATTTTAAGAATTGATTTGAAAAAAATTAGAGAAAATACAAAAAAAGTAATTGAAAAATGTAGAGAGAAAAATAGTGAGGTTGCTGCTGTAACCAAAGTTTTTGCTGGAGATAAATATATAATTAAAAGCATTATCGATAGTGGTATAAATATATTAGCTGATTCTAGATTGAAGAATTTAAAAAAATTTAATGATTTAAAAATTAAAAAAATGTTGATAAGAATACCTATGAAAAGCGAAATAGAAGAAGTAGTAAAATATACGGACATTTCTTTGAATTCAGAATTAGAAACTATTTTTGAGATTAATAAATATGCTAAAATAAGGAATAAAATATATGAAATAATGTTAATGATAGATGTTGGAGATTTAAGAGAAGGTATTTTCTTTGAAAATTATAATGAAATATATAATACTGTAAAAAATGTTATTAAATTAAAAAATATAAAACTAAAAGGATTAGGAACAAATTTTTCATGTTTTGGTGGAGTAATACCCTCAGAGGAAAAATATAATATATTAATAAATATAAAAAATAGGTTAGAGAAGGATTTAAACATAAAAATAAAAGAAATTTCCGGAGGAAGTTCTGGGACGCTATCTTTAATTGATGAAATAAATATTCCAAAAGATGTAAATCAATTAAGATGTGGGGCATCTATTGCTTTGGGAATAGGTCTTAATGATATGCCGTTTGAATATTTGCATCAAAACACATGCGAATTTGCTGTTGAATTAGTTGAAATAAAAAAGAAGATTTTAAATAATAAAATAAAAAAAATCGGAGTATGTATTATTAATACTCCGGGAATGAAAAAAGAATATTTTATACCAACAGATAAAAAAATAAAGATAATTGATATAAATAATGATTATATAATTCTTGATTTAACCGAATCAGAAAAAAAACATAATTTAAATGATGAAATTTTTTTTAATCTTTCATACGGAGGATTACTTCTTTCAATGAATTCTCCCTATGTAAGAAAAGTTTATTTGAATAATTTATAAATATTTAGCAGCCATTGTTATATAAGTCATAGCTAATAATCCTTCAAAAACAACTTTGTAATCATCATGAACCAGTTTTACCTTTCTTCCATCTATTCTTTCTACTAATGGCATTGATTCCACCATATCTGCCCTTAAAGTATCAGAAAATTCTACAATCATTTCAATTGGCTTTTCAAAAGTAAATATTGTAAAGTCTTCTTTTTTATAATTAAGCATTACTTGAGTAGCATTTTCAATTTCTTCTAATAATTTTTTCATAGGTTTAAATTTAGCTGAGAATCTACCTATAGATTCTTTGGTTGATACATAAATTAGATTATTAAAATATCCATTTAATTGTTTTTTTAATTTATCATCACCAATAACCATAGCTAAAGGTACATTAAACAAACCACCAAAAGCTGCGTTTATCAAAGTTTCATTCATATATTTCCCATTTATCCAGATATTGTGTATAGAAGAGCTTGAATAGGTATGATCCATTGTTGAATATAATTCTCCAACACCAGAATGGTAACCAAAAAATATCATTCTATCAAAAGATTTATCTATTCCTGACATCATATAATATTTTCTAATACCCCCACTTATTAATTCAACATTTGGAAATTCTTTAGATATTTCCCAGAGAATATTATCTCCCATTGCATGAGAATCGGAAATAACAATATCATGTTCTTTTAAAGGTTTTAATAAAGCCTTTAATTGTTCCATAGCATAATACTGTTTAAAATCCTTACCTTTAGTAACATCACTCCATTGAGTAACTCCAGCTAACCCCTCAAAATCAAAGGATATGTAAATTTTCATGTAATCACCTCCCGATTTATTTGTAATTAAATTATACAATATATAATCAAATTAGTAAAATATAAATAATAAATTTATATCTCTAAATAATTGACCACCACTTTTTTATTATACAAACAAATATGATATAATAGGTATAACTAACAATAATATACTATAATATTAATCATGCAGGAGGAGAATATGGTAAAGATAGTAACTGACAGTGCGGCTGATTTACCTAAAGAAATAATTGAAAAGTATAATATTATAGTTATTCCTTTAAATGTTGAAATTGATGGAGTTAGTTATCAAGATGGAGTTTCAATTTCAGCTGAAGAGTTTCAAAATAAAATGTTACGTACTGAGAAACTTCCAAAAACTTCACAGCCATCTCCAGAGTTATTTAGAGAGGCTTTTGAAAAAATTATAAATGATGGGGATGAAGTGTTGTGTTTAACAATTTCTTCGAAATTAAGTGGAACTGTTCAAGCGGCTAATTTGGCCAAAAATTTAATTGGAGAAAACAATAAAATTCATATTTTTGATACTCTTGGAGCTTCATCAGGAGAAGGAGTTCAGGTTATTAAAGCTGCAGAAATGGCTTCTGAAGGATATTCTCTAGAAGAGATAATTAATGAACTAAAAAAACTTAGAGATGAAATTACTATACTAATATTGTTGGATACACTTGAAAATATAGTAAAAGGTGGAAGATTAAGTAAATTTCGTGGTACAATAGCCAAGATATTAAATTTCAAGATTATTTTACATAATAATGAAGGCGCAGTAGAAATGCTTGAAAGAGTTAGAGGCAGAAAGAAATTTCATTTAAAAGTCTTGGAGTTAATAGAAAAAAGCAAAGTGGATTTTCGTGAAAAAATAGTAGGTATAACTCATGTAAATAATAGAGAAGATGCAGAATATTTTAAAAATATAATTCAGGAAAAATATAAACCTAAAGAAATATATATAAATTATATGGGCTCGACACTTGCAACATATGCAGGAAATAAAGGTATAATAATCTCCTTTTAATTCCCCGGTAATGGGGAATTTTTTTGTTGACAAAATATGTAAATTTCAATATAATAAGAATAATTAGCTTAGCAAATTTTTGGGAGGGATAATATGTTATATATTTTGGTATTTTTAGCTGGATTATTTAGTGGATTTATTAATGTTATAGCCGGAGGAGGATCTTTAATAACATTACCTGTATTAAATTTATTAGGATTACCTATTGATGTAGCAAATGGTACAAATAGGATTGGAATAATTTTTCAAAATATTACAGCAACTACCAAATTCAGAAAAAATGATGTTTTAGATTTAAAAAGAGCAATATTTTTAGCAATACCAGCTACCTTAGGTGCATTGGTTGGTGCAAATATTGTCGTTAATATAGATAAAGCATTATTAAAAAGTATTGTTGGATTTATATTAATTATTATGAGTATTTTTTTAGTAAAAAAACCTGATTTATGGACAAAAGAAAGAAAAGTAAAAAGGAACAATATTATAAGTTTTGTGGTATTCTTTTTAATCGGTATATATGGTGGGTTTATACAAGCAGGTGTAGGATTCTTTTTAATGTCTGCATTAGTATTATTAGAAGGATATGATTTAGTAAAAACAAATGCAATAAAGGTATTTTTAGTTTTAATATATACATTATTTGCATTTATAGTATTTGCGGTAAATGATCAGGTTAATTATATAGCTGGTTTTGTATTGGCTTTAGGAAGTATTTCAGGTGGATATTTGGGAAGTACATTTTCAATTAAGAAAGGTGCTAAATGGATACAAAGAGTATTATTTATTGTGTTGATCATTATAGGTATTTATTATATTTATAATGCTCTTACAAAATAAGGGGTGAAATTATGGAATTTGATTTTTTGGAATATCCATTTAATTCAAAGAGAACATGTGTATTTGCAAAAAATGGGGTAGTAGCTACAAGCGAACCATTAGCTGCACAAGCTGGATTAGAAATATTGAAAAAAGGCGGTAATGCAATTGATGCTGCGATAGCAACAGCTGCAGTTCTTACAGTTGTTGAACCTACTTCTAATGGCATTGGTTCAGATAATTTTGCAATTATTTGGTACAAAGGAAAACTATATGGAATGAATTCAAGCGGATATGCTCCACAAAAATTATCACTTGAAGAATTAAGAAAAAGAAGAATCAATGAAATAAAACCACATAGTTGGGAGGCAGTAACTGTACCAGGAACACCAGCAGGTTGGAATTTATTGTGGAATAAATTTGGGAATTTAGAATTTAGGGAAATTTTTGAACCAGCTATAAAATATGCTTTAGAAGGGTATCCAGTTTCACCAACAGTTTCTTATTACTGGAATAGAGCAAATAAAATTTATAAGGAAAAATTAAAAGGAGAAGTTTTTAAATATTGGTTTGAAACATTTGGAGATGATGCGCCTAAACCTGGAGAAATAGTAAGACTTCCTTACCATGCAAAAACATTAGAATTAATTGCAGAGTCTAATGCTGAAGAGTTTTATAATGGTTCAATAACTAAAAAGATCATTGAATTTTCTAAAAAATATGGTGGATATTTTAATTATAATGATTTCGCTGAATTTAAAAATAATTTAGTAGAACCAATAAGTGTAAATTATAAAGGATATGATATATGGGAATTACCACCAAATGTCCAAGGAATAATCACTTTAATGGCGTTGAACATTTATAAAAACTTAGAGATAAATTCTGATTATGAATTTTATCATAAATCAATAGAAGCTTTAAAATTAGCTTTTATAGATGGAAAAGAATATATAACTGATATAACTAAAATGAAGGTAAAATTAGAAGAAATGTTATCAGAAAATTATGCTAAAGAAAGAGCAAAATTGATTTCTAATAATGCTATAATTCCAACACCTGGAAAGATACCAGCGTCTAACACTGTTTATTTAGCAACAGCAGACAAATGGGGAAATATGGTTTCTTTTATCCAAAGTAATTATATGGGATTTGGTTCTGGTATTGTAGTTCCTGAAACAGGCATTGCTCTTCAAAATAGAGGACATAGTTTTTCATTGAATAAAAATCATATAAATTATTTAGAACCAAGAAAAAAGCCATATCATACAATTATACCTGGATTTATCACTAAAGATAATCAACCAATTGGACCATTTGGAGTAATGGGGGGATTTATGCAACCACAGGGACATTTACAGGTTATATTAAATATGATTGATAAAAACTTAAATCCTCAAGCTGCGTTAGATGCTCCAAGATGGCAATGGATTGAGAAAAAAACGATATTAATAGAAAAAGATTTTCCAACATATGTTGCTGAAAATTTAGAAAGAAAAGGCCACGACATAAAAATTTCTTTAAGTTCCGGGCCATTCGGAAGAGGTCAAATAATAATTAAAAATGGTAAAAGTTATGTAGCAGGAACTGAAAAAAGAGCAGATGGATATATAGCTGTTTATTAAATTAAAAGACTGGCTGGAGCCAGTCTTTTAAACTTTATTATTGATTTAAATTTATGGTTATATTCACATCTTCACTGTTTATATATAAAGTTGTAGAATAATCTGAAGCCAAAGAATCAAAATTAATTTCTCCATCTTCTGGTAAAATTACGTTTGTATAAAGATTTATATCATATTTTCCGTTTTCATGTTTTCCTAAATAAAATTCTCCATCTTTATTTGTTAAACTTACTCTTATAATGGTCGGCTCATTTGTTATTGTAGCGGACAAAGTAATTATGGCTTTGCTAACAGGATTTTCAGAAACATCTAAAACTTTTCCTTTTATAGCAAATATATCAGTAGAATTCTTCCTTCGGAATGATGGTTTTAATACAGGAATAAGTTTGTAATTGTTTGTATTACCAATTTGTTTTAAAGAACTAGCTGCATCAAAATCAATTACTAATTCACCATCAGCATTAACATCTATTCCAGCATTTGGAATAACCAATTTCCCATTAGCTGCAACAGTTGCGGTATAATTATTATTTGTTATTATAACTGTAGCTTCCTGTTCAACATCCATATGTATAGTACCTAATTCAGATCCTTCTGGAATATCCAGTGAAAACAAAGTTACTTCTGTTCCTGCTAAACTCAAAATATCATAATCCTTGTTTATAGTTACTGGAGTTGACTCAAAACTTTCTCCATTTAATTCATAAGTAAAGTATATATCTTTAATAAATACATGAAGTTCATCAATGTCACTAACAGGTCTATCCGTTAATAATACATCTAAAGAAACATTTTTTGTAGCAGAAGGGACTTTCTCAGAGAAACATCCTACTAAACTAAAAGATAAGATTAATAATAAAAATGATATAAAAAATATTCTTTTTTTACTCATATTTTTCCCTCCTATAGGAATTATAAATTTGATTATTTTATTTACATATAAATTATACTCCTTTATATTATAAAATTCAAGCATAATATATTATGTTTTCTGGTATAATAAATTATATAAAAGTTAGAGGAGGAGATTAATACGAACGAATTTTTAAATGGAATAATAGTAGCTGTTAATATAGGTGAAAAAGACTTTGATAAGCAAATCGAAGAATTAAAATTATTATGTGAAAATATAGGTATTAAAATATTGACTGAGATATATCAAAATAGGAATCATATAGACAAAAAGTTTTATTTGGGTAAAGGTAAATTCCAAGAAATGTTAGAGATCGTTAAAGCATATAACGCAGATGTAATTGTTTTTAATGATTCTCTTTTTAACTCTCAAAGAAAAAATATTCAAGAACAATTAGGAGAAGAAATTAAGATTGTAGATAGAAATGAGGTAATACTTGAAATTTTTAAAAGAAATGCTCGAACTGCAGAATCAAAATTGCAAGTAGAATTAGCTACATTGACATATGAATTACCAAAATTAATAGGTTTAGGTAAAGAACTTTCAAGAATAGGTGGAGGTGCAAGAGGTACAGGAACTGGAACCAGAGGTTCTGGTGAAACATTATTAGAATATAGAAGACGTAATATAAAAGATAGAATTAATTATTTAAAAAAGCAATTAAAATCTTTAGAACAAGTTAGAGAAGTTAAAAATAAAAAAAGAAATGAATCATATATCCCACAAATTTCAATATTAGGTTATACAAGTGCAGGTAAATCTACGTTATTAAAAGCATTATCTGAAGATGAGAAAATTTTGGTTTCACAAAAATTATTTTCTACACTTTCTACACTCTCAAGAAAAATTCATTTCCCTTCAGGATTGTCAGCAATATTTTCTGATACAGTTGGATTTATTAGAAAATTACCTGTAGAATTAGTAGAATCATTTAAATCCACATTAGATGAAATTAATTATGCAGATGTAATAATAGAATTAATAGATATTAGTGAAGAAAATTTTGAAGATAAGATGCGAGTTGTAGATAACATAATAAATGATATATTAAAAGAAGAGATTCCCAGAATTGTCGTTTTTAATAAAATTGACAAACTCTCCTTTGAGAAAATACAACATATAAAAACATTATATCCAAATGCTTTGTTGGTAAGTGCAAAATCTAAAGAAAGTGTTCATGAGTTTCTTTTAAAACTAGAAGATAAGTTATTAGAGTTTAATGTTATAAAGTCAACTAAAGTCTTTATTGAATTCAATAATATGTGGAAGATTGAAAAACTAAAGAATGATATAGGTATTAGAAAACAAAAACAATTGGAAAATGGATATGAAATTGAAATATTAGCTAAAGAAAATTATTTAAATAAAATTCTGAAAAAACAGTTAAACAATTAAAAACTAATAAAAACTAATCATGTATCTGCATGATCAGTTAGTTTGTAGACAAACTTTATAATTAAATACAAAGTATTTTCAAAAATAATATTCACTCATACGGAAAATTCTAAATCCTCAAAAATATTCATTCTCGGCGGTCGCTCAAACGCACATCCTGATTGATTTCTCTTAAAATCACATCCATGTGATTTTATCCGCCTTCATTCATATTTTTTCGGGAATTTTCAAGTATTCGTTCATATTATTTTTTTAGAAAATACTTTATCAACAGTCTGACTAATCATGTATCTGCATGATTAGTTTTTTTTATTTGAAAAATTAGATATTATAATTCCAAATAACAAAATAGAAGAACCAATTATTTGTTTAAATGTAAATGATTCTTTTAATAAGATAAAAGATAGAAGTGCAGAAAAAATAGGTTGTGATAAAAATAATATTGCAGTTAGATTGCTTCCTATATTTTTTTGATATTTTAGCTGCAAATAGATTACTATAATACTTCCAACGATTGCTGTATAAAAAATTGTAAGAAATGATACAGGAGTTACATAGATGCTTTTTTTGAAAATAAGAAGAGCTATAAAACTAATAACAGTTACAGTCAAAAATTGAAAACTCAATAAATGTTTTTCATCAACTATTTTACTAAACTTAGTAATCAAAACAATATGTAAAGCAAAACTTATTGCACAAATAAACATTAATAAATCACCAAAATTGAAACCGCTTATTCCACCAGATAATAAATAAGAACCTATTATGGAAAAAAGAAATCCTACAGATTGATATTTAGTTATTTTTTCCTTTTCTATAATGTAGGAAAATATAGGGATAAAAATGATGTATTGCGAAACAATAAAACCAGATTTCGATGCAGTTGTATATTTGATCCCAATAATTTGAGAAATATATCCCACAGAAAGAACTAATCCTAAAATAAAAGAATGAAAGATATCATTCTTTTTAAAAATAAGAAAAGATAAAAATGTGGCAATTAAAAATCTTAGAAAAATATAAGTTAAAGGATCAACATTTAATAAACCAATTTTTTGTATGGGAAATGTGCTTCCCATGAGTATAGAAGCCAGTAAAATATAAATAATGGATTTTTTCATAATATCACCTAATTACATATTTTAATTTATTATAGCATAAAAATTATGATATAATATATATGTATTAAATATATATTGTGAATGAGGTGAAATGATGGGTAATGTATTTGGGCCAGTACCTTCAAGAAGATTGGGAAATTCATTAGGAATAAATTTAACACCATTAAAAACATGTAATTATTCTTGTATCTATTGTCAATTAGGTAAAACAACTAATTTTACAAATGAAAGGAAAGAATATATACCAACAAAAAGTATTATTGAAGAATTGAATTATGCAATTAAAACTAGTAATATACCTATAGATTATATAACTTTTGTAGGTGATGGAGAGCCAACTTTACATTCAGGAATAGGAGATATTATAAAATGGATTAGAGATACTTACCAAAACAAGTATAAAATTGCAGTTGTTACTAATGGCTCTTTATTTTATCTTGAAGAAGTCCGAGAGGAATTAATGGATGTTGATTTGATTCTACCAAGTATTGATGCACCAGATGAGAAAAAATATAAGTTGATAAATAGACCTATTATGAATGTAGAATATAATGAAATAATAAATGGTTTGAAAATATTCGCAAAAAATTTTAAAGGAAAAATATGGGTTGAAATAATGTTAATAAAAGATGTTAATGATTCAAAAGAAGATATTGAAAAAATTGCTGAAATTATAAAATCAATAAATCCAATTCCTGAAAAAGTGTTTATTAATGTACCAGTAAGGCCACCTGTTGAAAAATGGGTAAAAATTCCTGATCAAGAATCTTTAGCTTATGCATTAAAAATAATCCCAAATTCTTCATCAATAGCTTTTAGAGAGGAAGGAGAATTTGATATTAGTAGATATAAAAATTCAATAGAAGCAATTTTGGATATTACAGAAAAACATCCCTTACGTCTTGAACAAGCAATGAAAATAATATCTGAATTTAATGAGGATAAAGAGAAAGTATTGGATAAATTAAAAGAAAAGCTTAATATTGTATCATATGATAATGAAAAATATCTAGAAATTATAAAATAAAGCCCTGTTAAAGGGCTTTATTTTATATATTAATGAAATAATCATCTCCTAATCTTTTATTAATTTCTTTTTTCTTAAATATTCTTCTTCATCAATTTCGCCTTTTACAAATTTTTCATTTAATATTTCTAATGCTTTGTCTTTTTTTTCTTGCATTTCTGAAAAATAATAATCTTTATTTCTTCTAGAACTACCTTTAAATAATAAATACAAAACTATAAATATTATTACACCTATAACAATCATTCCTATCCAACCATAACCAATTCCGAAAAAACTGCCAAATGTATGATAACCTGGATAATAACCTCTCATAATATCTCCTCCATTCATTTTATCTTTTTATGACACTGATATAATAACCTTTAACCCTTAAAATAAACTTAGAATATACTTAAAAAATCCTTAGAAATAATAATTTATTTGAACTACTTGAAAAATTATTCTATTTGTGATATTATAAAATTGTTTATAAATTAAACAAAAGTTAGGTGATAAAATGACGGATAGAGAAAAAGAAATTTTAAAGCTTATAAAAGATAATCCTTTTATTTCTCAAGAAGAAATAGCATCCATTTTAAATATTGCAAGATCTTCTGTAGCAATACATATAACTAATTTAATTAAAAAAGGGTATATACTTGGAAGAGGTTATATTGTAAATAAAAATAATTATGTTCTTGTAATAGGTGGATCAAATATCGATATAACTGGCTTTCCAAAGAATGATCTTATATCAAAAGATTCTAATCCAGGTGTTGTAAATATGTCATTAGGCGGGGTTGGAAGAAATATTGCAGAAAATTTGGCGAAATTAGATTTAAATGTAAAATTTATTACAGCTATTGGTAACGATATATATGGAGAAAAAATTATAAAACATTCTAAAGAAATTGGTATCGATATAGGAAATTCTCTAATATCTTCAAAAAATCAAACATCTATATATTTAGCCATATTAAATAATGACAGAGATATGGAAGTTGCTATATCCCATATGGATATTTGCGATGAACTAACAATTGATTTTTTTAAATCAAGAAAGGGTATAATACTAAATAGTGAAGTTCTGATATTGGATACAAATTTACCTAAAGAAAGTATTGAATACTTATTAGAAACATATAAAAATCCTATTTTCTTAGATACAGTTTCAACTACTAAAACAGAAAAAGTAAAAGATATTATAGGAAGATTTCATACAATAAAACCTAATAAGTTAGAAGCCGAAATTTTAACAAATATAAAAATTAATGATGAAAATGATGCTCAAAAAGCATGTGAAGTATTAATCGATAAAGGTGTAAAACAGGTGTTTTTAACTATGGGAGAAAATGGGATAATTTGTGCAAATGAAAAAGAAATAATAAAGATAGAGTCTCCGAAAATTAAAGTAACTAATGCAACTGGTGCAGGAGATGCTTTTACCGCAGCATTAGTTTATTCTTATTTGAATGATTATGATTTAAAATATTCTGGTTCTTTTGCAATAGGTGCTTCTATAATAGCTTTGCAATCTAAAAATACAATATCTGAAGATTTAAATGTTGAAAATATAAAAAAAATAATAAAGGAGATGGAAATATGTTAAATGAATATTTAGTTATTTCTGAAGAAGTAAAAGAAGCATTAGAATCAAAAAAGCCAGTTGTTGCTTTAGAGTCAACCATCATTTCACATGGAATGCCTTATCCTCAAAATGTTGAAACTGCATTAAATGTAGAACAAATTGTTAGAGAAAATGGTGCAGTTCCTGCAACTATTGCTATTATAAACGGAAAATTAAAAGCAGGTTTAAATAAGGAAGAAATAGAATATTTAGGAAAAAAAGGAAGAGAAGTTATAAAGGTTAGTAGAAGAGATATTCCATATGTTGTTTCAAAAAAACTAGATGGTGCAACAACTGTTGCTGGTACAATGATCATAGCAGCATTAGCTGGAATAAAAGTTTTTGCTACAGGAGGTATAGGTGGAGTTCATAGAAATGCACAGGAAACTTTTGATATTTCAGCAGATCTTCAAGAATTAGCAAATACAAACGTAGCTGTAGTTTGTGCTGGAGCAAAATCTATATTAGATCTTGGATTAACTTTAGAATATTTAGAAACTTTTGGTGTTCCTGTTATCGGATATCAAACAGTTGAACTGCCGGCATTTTATACAAGAAAAAGCGGATTTAATGTAAACTTCAGATTAGATTCACCAGAAGAAATTGCAAATTTTTTAAAAGTAAAATGGGATCTTAATTTAAAAGGTGGAGCTGTTATAGCTAATCCAATACCTGAAGAATATCAAATGGATTATGAAGTCATAACCAAGGCAATTGAAGAAGCATTAAAAGAAGCTGAAAAGTTAGGAATAAAAGGAAAAGAAACAACACCTTTCTTATTAGCTAAAATTAAAGAAATTACTGGTGGTGAAAGTTTAGCTTCAAATATACAGCTGGTATATAATAATGCAAAATTAGCTGCACAAATAGCAAAGTATCTATAAAAATAGATTTTGATATTTATATTCAAAAGTAATAATTAGAGAGATTTATGAGAGAGAACCGTTAGATATACAGTTAGAATTTGATTTATCTAATTTGATTTAAAGTTTTAACTATGGTATAATAGAATTGTAAAATACCAAATCAGGGAGGGATATTATGGCTAAATACATTTCAGATAAGGTTGATTTAGATTTGATATTAGTAAAACCAGTTGAAGATTTAAGAGTTGAAAGAATTTCTTTGGAAGAATTAAAACATGGAATTAAAGAAGGTTTTGAAAGTCATATAGGATGTGAAGAAAAAGCAAAAGAAATAAGCGAATTATTAGGCACAGAAGTTAAAGTTAATGAAAACCCATATAAATTAAATAAAGAAGATACATTATATGTAATCTCTGGAGAAAATTATTATAGATTAAAATATATATATTAATTAAAAAAGGTTTCGGATATTCCGAAACCTCTTTTATTATTTTCTATAATATTTTTATCTTCTTCTACCTTTATTTCCATAGCCTTTTGAACTAGAATTATTAGAAGATGAGCCATTGTTTCCATTTAAAATTTCTTGTAATTCTTCATTGGTTATGTATTGGGCTGAATATGTTACATTATATCTATCTAATTGACCCGCAAATGCTCTCATGTGACTTTCTGATCCGGATATTAAATTTTCATATACTAATTTTATATCTTGATTGTCTGTTTCTTTTAATAATTTATTTAAATCATATATATCCAAATCTTCTATTGTTGCTCCTACCTTTAAAGCATCTATAACTGATTTTTGACCTTCTGCTACTAAATCATAATATAATTTTTGTAATTCTTCATTATTAAAAACTCCAACTGTATAATCTGTTATTGGGTCTTGTAAATCATATTTATCCAAAATACTTTTTACTGCATTCATATGTGTTTGTTCTGCTTGCGCTATATTGTAAAATGTTTGAATACCCCATGTATCATACAATGTTAAATAAACATCCCTTGCTAATTTTTCTTCCTCTCTCATTAATAATAATCCTTCAGTCTCACTTGCTGATAATGTTTCAACTGGTAAAGTAGATACTGCTGCGCTTGGATTATTAAAAAAACCACCTGCAAATGATACTACTACTAAAATCAATGCCACTATTCCTACTAATAAACTTTTTTTCATATAAACCGCCTCCTAAAATTTAAGTTATTTTTTTATATTTTTCTTTCGACATCTATATAATAACTTATTATACTTAGAATCCCCTTAAAATAACCTTAGAGTTTCCTTAGAAAATAATCTGTAAATTATAAATAATACCCTGGCAAACTGAATTGCCAGGGTATTATTTTATAATCTTAAAAACTTCTCAATAATAGAATCAATATAATTCATAATTGGTTATGAAAAACTTCCGTATTCGACTATATATAATCTTTTTAAGAAACATATTATTAATCTTCATATATTATCACCAACCAAATAGTTACATACTTCACAAAAATTTAAAACCAAAATTTTTGCTATTTTTTACAATGTGAAACAAAAAGAATTAGTATATAAAATAAACTATTAAAAAGTATTATATAATTCACAAAATAATGTTACATGAATTTTATAACAGAAATGTAATTTTATCGCAAAAAGAAAACCCTTATAAATAGAGCTTTGTTAACATTACAGTAATGGTTGAAAACCATGTTAGAAATAGTAAAATAACAGTGGAGGTGATGGGATGAAAAAAATAGTGATTTTACTTATTATCTTTTTATTAATCTCAACAAATATTATTTTAGCAGGTGATAATGAAGATAAATATAAAACTGATTCAATCAATTCTCAAATTCAACATGAATTTTCAGAGTAAAAATAACTTATGAATACCAAAAAATATTTATACTCAGTTATTTGTGGAATATATTTAAATTATAGCAATATGAGGTTTTATAATACAATATATATTATATATAAAATTAGGTTAGTGAGGTGACATTATGGATAAGATAAAAAATAAATCTCAAAAATATAAACATTCAAAATTTAATGTTGAAATAAAAAAAGATGATAATTGGATTATTTTTAATACATACACCCATGGAATGCTTGAATTAAATGAGGAATATTATGAGAATTACAAAAATTTTTTTATTGAAAATTCAGAAATAGAGGAAAAATTTATAGAATATGGTATGTGGATAAACAAAGAATTAGATGAAATGGATAGATTGCATTATATACATAATAAAAATAAATTTGATAATAAAATATATTCTCTAACAATTAAAACTACAAATGATTGTAATTTTTTATGTAGTTATTGTTATCAAAGTCATAATAAAAAAATGATGGAAGATAACACAATAAACTCTATAAAGAAATGGATAGATAAAACAGTATTAGAAAATAATATAG
Source organism: Marinitoga aeolica (assembly GCF_029910535.1). Lineage (NCBI taxonomy): Bacteria > Thermotogati > Thermotogota > Thermotogae > Petrotogales > Petrotogaceae > Marinitoga > Marinitoga aeolica. The sequence continues at coordinate 2,399,449 of NZ_CP069362.1, read as the reverse complement.
ATATTCTCAATATCCATTGGTTTGGTGGAGAACCATTATTAAATCTTAATGCAATAATTGAAATAGAAAATTATATCCAAGACAACTATAAAGATATAAATTTTTTTAGTAATTTAACAACAAATGGTTTTTTACTAACTAAAAACAATATATTAAAACTAAAAAATACCAAAATAAAAACAATCCAGATCACTTTAGATGGGGATAAAAAGCAACATAATAAGAGCAGAATATTAAGAAATAAAGAAGGTACATATGACCAAATTATAAAAAATATTTTATTACTTCTTGATATATGGCCTGAAGTAGATATAATTTTAAGATTAAATATAAATAAAAATAATGAAAATATAGAAAATTATCTTTATGAGTTAAAAAAATATAAAATTTTATCTAAAGAAAATGTAATGCTACATTTTAATGAAGCAAAAAAATTTGATATAAATTATACCAATGAAGATATTTTTTATAAGGATATTAAAGAGTATTCCAAAGTGTTATTAAAAATATATAAAACTTTATTAAAATATGGAAAAAAAGTTCCATTTTATGATATAAAAGGTTATAATTGTGGTTTTGATAGAATAAATACCTTTCTAGTTGAAACAAACGGTACACTATATCATTGTACGTCTAGTGAAAATGACAAGACTTTTGAAATGGGATATATTGATAATAATGGAGATTTGAATTTGAATGAAAAGAATTATTATAAAAAAATATTAAGAAATCCATTTTCAGGAGAATGTTTAAATTGTAAAGTGTTACCATGGTGTATGGGTGGATGTTTTTTACTAGAAACGAAAAAACTTAAAAAATGTATACCAGAAAAATATATTTTGAATGACTTGATAAAGTTGTATTATGAGGAGGCAATAAATAATGAGAAAAATTCTAGATTTTAAAGAAAAAAAAATTTAATTAAAATAATACAATTGGTATTTTTTTCGTTTATTGGTATATGTTTATATTATATCTTTCCGATATTCACTAAATATTTAATTGATAATATTATAAGTGCTAATAATATTAAAGAATTAAAAATTTGGTTATTTTTGGGATTGGGATTTTCAGTATTCTTACATTCATATATTTTTTATTTCTTAAAGTATCAATGGGATAAAATACCGTTATATTTTTCAGTGAAATTAAAAAAAATATTACTGAAAAAAATTTTTAAAATAAAAAAATATAATTACAAAAATTTTGATAAAGGACAATTATTAAATTATCTTATTTCAGATAGCGGAACATATGCTAATGTGGTAGTTACTTATTTAGGAACTTTAACTATTGGAATACTTAGAGTAATTTCAGGATATATAATATTATTTTTTATAAATCCAATTTTATCTTTGATAAGTGCAATATTTATACCTTTATATGTATTTTCAATGGGAATAAATAAGAAAAAATTAGAACAATATTCAAAGTTAGAAAGAATTAAAGCTGATGAATTTATTACAAATGCAAATAAGAATATAGAAGGAAAAATTCATATTAATCTATATCAGAAAGAACAATACTTTGAAAAGATATTTGAAAAAAAATTAGAAGAATGGAAAAATATTAGATTAAAATATTCTTATTGGTATAATTTTGGAAAAGAAGTACCGATGTTTGTAAATACATTATCTTCTTTTACAATAATGGGTATTGGTGCATATTACGTAATTTCACAAAAAATGACATTAGGTAGTTTAATAATGTTTTCTCAATATTTAAGTATGCTTTTTGAACCATTAAGTCAAATTGCTCAAGCGATTGTGGAAAAACATTCAAACAAAGGTATATTGAATAGAATAAATGATTTCTATAATTATAAAGAAAAAGAAAATATTAACTTAGAGAATGAGAATAAAGATAATATTATAGAAATAAAGAATTGCTCAATATATACGGAAAATAAAGAAAAATTATTAGAAATAGAAAACTTTATATTAAATAAAAGGAATGGATTATATATTATAAAAGGAAAAAATGGAGCTGGAAAAACAACTATTTTTAATTTATTAACTCAAATATCTTCACCTGAAATGATCAAAAAAAATAATAAGAATTCTGTATTTTATTTTTCTAAAGACTTTATTAAGAATTGTTCGTATTTATATAATCCAATATATCTTTTTGAGGGAGATGTTAAAACAAATATTATATTTAATAATGCAGAAGATTCTAACTATTTAGAAGAGATAATCTCTATGCTAAATATAAACAATTTAGATAAAAAAGTAGATTTTCAAAATTTAAATATTTCATTAGGTGAAAAACAAAAAATACATATGGCAAGAGTTTTGTATTTTTCAAAAAATAAAAGTATTTTATTATTAGATGAACCTCTTTCAAACCTTGATTATAAAACTAAAGAAAATATTAAAAAATATTTGAGTAAAATAAAAAAGGAAAAAATAATATTGGTTGTATCCCATGAAAATCTATTTGATGATATTGCTGATAAAATTTATAACATAATTGATAATAAATTTCTTGAGGAAAGGAAGGAGGTGGTAGAATGAGAGAAATTTTAAAACCATTAAAAGTTAAAAAAATAGGATATACCGCAGAATGTGGCGTAGGTGGAGTTTCAAATTGTTGTAATGGCACATCTTCTAAATTAAACTAAAACTTGTAGAAGGGTTCGCCCTTCTACTTTTTATGAAGTATCAAAGGATTTGTAAATTTATATAATTATCATTGAATTTGTAAAAAAATTACAAATAATATATAAACTCTATATTTTCACAAAATTCTCAATAATAGAATCAAGAAGTTTTCGTTCAGCATCTTCAAAAGAATAATATCCTAAAGCAACTCGTTTTTGAGTAATATTATATTTTAAAGCGAAAGATTTCAAATTACCATCAACTTTTGGAATAATAGGCCATATTATATCATAACGAACACCATTTCTTAAAAACATATCAAAAGTTCTCATTTCTTCCTCATTGAGTTCGAAATATTTAAGAATAAACTCTTTAAAATTTTTCGCATTTTTTAAAAGATTAAATATTAATTTTTTTCTTGATATGAAAAATGGAGATACATCAGGTTTTATCTTTTCAAAATCATCAGGATTCATTATCCTTTTCTCAATTTCTTTAACCTTAAATTCAGATAGCATTAAGTTAAAAAAATACATTTTCTCATAATTACTTGAGAAATATTTAATGATTTTATCTTTATCTCCTTCAAAAAACAATTTTAAAATGCAACTTTTTGTAAAATATGGTTTTTCTATTAATGATGAATATGTTGCAAAAAATAATTCTTGTATTTTTATTTTATTTTTCTTTTTAAATTTGATTATGTTTTCTTTAAAAGTTTTATTTATATACATTTTATACAATTCATTTTTTATAGCATATGGTTTTCTAGAGGTATAACTTATTTTTTTTGAATTTATGATTTTTAATATACTTTTGGAATTTATTATTCCTTTTTTAACCATTAAATCAACATATTTTAAAATATAATTTTTTAATTCATTGGTTATATTATACGTTGATGAAGAAATATCAGGAATAAAATGGAAAAACTGTTTTTTTATTTTAACCTTATTTAATTTATTTAGCTTAATAACAATACTCGATATATCAAATATTGTTATATCATTATTAATTTTCTTTACTTCAAAAATAGTATCAAACCAATTATATATCTTAGGTAAATCTTCAAAATAATAACCAACATAATACTCTAATAAATCAGCTACAACTAACGCTTTCTTCTTATCTACTTCTCTTATCCACCACGCAGCACCATTTAAACCATTACAAATCATAGTAGGATGAGGGAAATTTTTAGAAAGAAAAAATCCCTCAATAAATCTTTTATATGCTTTAGAATATTCTTTCTCTTTAATGAAATCTCTTGCTTTTGAATAAATCAAAATAGCTTTATCTAAATCATTTTCAATATAATTGTCTGAATAAACTTTAAAATTATCAGTTATGTTATATGATTTATTGAGCAAGTTTAACCCTGGTACCATTAAATATCTTGCATATGATGGAAGTTTATCAAAATTATTTTTTAAAATATTAATTTCTTTTTTTGCTAAATCATATTTCCCAACTTTATTGTATAAAGAAACAAGTTCAAATCTTGCAAGTTCTCTTAATATTGTTGTTGTTGTTGTTGTTGAAATAGTTTTTTTAGAATAATCAATAGCTAAATAATAATCTTTTTTCCATTTGGATTTTAATAACAAAAGATAATATTTTAAAGAAATATCATTTATATTTAAATATAAGAAATTAATAATTGGATAAGAATAATATCCAAAACTTATGATATCAATCAAGGATTTTAAAGAAATATTATTTTTCATTAAAAACACCTCAATAAATTTGTAATCATATTTTTACTTAAAAATCTCTGATTTATTTTGTAATTTTTTACAAAAACAAAATGAAGAAGATTAAATTAAAAATATTAAGAAAAAGGAAATAGCTAATATTAACATAAAGTAACAAGATGGAGTTAATAAAAAAATGAGAAAATATAAAAATTAAAAATACCATAAATAAAGAATTATAAAATAGCCAAAAATGCTTGAAAACCATGTTAGAAATAGTAAAATAATAACGGAGGTGATAGGATGAAAAAAATATTAATTTTATTTATTATTTTTTTATTAATGTTAACAAATATTATTTTTGCAGGAGATAATGAGGATAAATATAAAACTGATTCAACTAATCCTCAAGTTCAAATTGAAAATTCCAGAGGATAATAAGATATCATATGAAAACTAAAAGCTTTATACTCAGTTATTTGTAAAATACATTTAAATTATAGCATATAAGGTTTTATGATACAATACATTTTTAATATTAAAAAGAAAGGAGAAAAAAATGAAATATAAACTCTATCAAAATAATAAAAGAAAGTATCTATTGGACCTTGATAGTGTAACATTAGTCGAACTAGATGAAATAGCCTATTCACATCTTACAGAAAATAAAAAAAATAAAGATGTTGAAAAAGATATAAAAACATTAAAAAATATAATCAATAAAAAAATAAAAGAAAGCGAAAAATTCTATAATTCAGACATAATATTTGAACCATCAAATATTATATTAAATATAACAAAAGCATGTAATCTTGAATGTATATACTGCTATGCTCATAAAGAGAAACCAGAAAGTATGAATATGAAATTGATAAAAGAAAGTTTAGAATATATATTTTCAAATACAAAAAAGAAAAAAATAACAATAACGTTTTTTGGTGGAGAACCATTACTTGAATTCAAAAAAATAAAAGAAAGCGTGGCATTATCAAAAAAATTAGGAAAGAAATATAACAAAAAGATTGGATATTCAATAACCACTAATGGGACGATAATGGATAAAGAAATAATAGACTTTTTAATCAAAGAAAATTTTTCATTAACATTAAGTATAGATGGTTGTGAGTATATACAAAATTTTCAAAGGCCATTTGTTGGAGGAAAGGGATCATATGAAAAAATAGCAGAAAATATAGAGTTAATACTGGAAAAAAGGAAAAAGTTAAACGTTAGAGCAACAGTAACAAATCAGAAAATAGAAATTAAAAAAATAGCAGAACATTTTATAAAAGAGCTAAATGTTGGTGGCTATTCTTTTGCGATTGCATCATACCCTTACACAAAAAAATGGACAGAAAAAGAAAAGAAAAAATTATACAAAGAAGTTGAAGAAATAATAGAAGAAAAAGATAAAAGGTTTATCCCGTTAAATATAAGTGGAGTATGGGAAACTATAAAAAAAGGAGAAATTAAAAAATATCCATGTGGAGCGGGGTTGGGAATAGTATCAATAGATATAGATGGAAAAATATACCCATGCCAGAGATTCACAGGTGAAAAAGACTATGAACTTGGAGAAGTGGGGATGCAATGGGAAGAATTTATTAACTATAAAAAGGAATTTTATAAGAAAGTAGTTAAAAAAATAGAAGAAGATTGCGGTTTATGCGAATTGAGAAATATATGCGGTGGTGGATGCCCATATGAATTATTAACAAAAAGTAAAAGCCGAAGTATTTCTTGCAACCTAACAAAAATAGGAGTAGAAAAATTAAAAGTAGGGAGATGATAAAATGAAAAGAAATATATTAATGATTTTATTTATATTAACAATATCAATTTCTTTATTTTCTGATAGATTAAAAATGATAAAAAGAATTGAGATAGAAATAGAAAATGAAAAAAAACCACCAAAATTAATAGCAACATTTACAAAAAATGAAGCAATAATTACACCATTTGTTGTAACTACTGAAAAAGATTTTGAGACACGCATATACTCCTTAAAAAATAATACAAAACAAACAATAAAAATGCGTGCTCCAGCATTATATGAGATCGGAGGACTTACAGGTGCAACAATAATAACAGTATACAATTTTGATGATAAATTCTGGATAATATGTGGAAATGAAAAAAATGGAGATATGGAAATAAATGAATATATAAGAAAAGAAGGAAAATATATATTTAACAAAAAGCTTAATTTAGGAGTAAAGTCATTTGCAGTTATGATTGATTATGAATTGAAAGATAAAATAATAATGAGTGTAGGAGTAAATGAATCAGAACGAACGGTAATGATAGTGGATAAAGATTTAAACTGGTATAAAGAATTAATAACATTAAAAGATTTTTCAGGGATATTAGAAATGGCAGAGTATAAAGATAAACTATATCTATTCGAAACAATACCAGAAAAAAGTGTGACATCTTTTTTTGGTTCAAACAGTAAATACATAAAGTTAAAACACACATTTGATGCAAAAAACTATGAATTAATAAAGAAAGATGAAAAAATATTTTCAGATATGAACTATTATACATATATATATCAAGATGAAAAATATGTATATTTTGGTAATTATGGTGGAAAAATAAATATAAAAAGATATAATCTCGATAATAATAAAATAGAAAATATAAATATGGAAGAAATATATCCATTTTTGAAAGAAGGAAATATAAATTATCACTATAATACCTATAAAAATGAAAAAATATTAATAGAAGTGCAGGAAGATAGTACAACAAAAATAATATTAGGAAAAATAATAGATAATAAATTTAAAATATCATGGGAAAGCGAATTAAAAAAATCCGATTATGCTACATTTCTCTGTTCAAATACACCTTTTAAAGTTAGTTTGAACTTACAAAATCAATTTGAAATATTTCTTTTTAATGGAAACATTTATAAAATAAATCTTGAAACAGGTAACATAAATAAAATTTTGAATAAAGCAATACATTTTTTTAAAATGAAAGATAAGTATTATGGTGTATTAAACGAAATAGAAAAAAAAGAAGATAAAAATCTTTTTATATTTGAAGTTTATGAATTAAAACTTGAATAAAAATATGAATTTTAAATTCTGTGGCTGGAAAAGAAAAGCAAGTTTTAAATGGAGGTTGATATATTATGAAACATATAAAGGTTATTAATGGAACAACTAAGAATTCTTTGAATAGTGATTGTACTCTTCCTTTTGATTATTGTTCAGGTTATGATGGTGGAAATTGTAGCCCTGCACCTGATTGGTGCACGATTATTGACTTAGGAGATTGTAATGATGCCGATTGGTGTGTTGTTGATCACTGCACTGGTAATAATATAGATATTCCAGAATAATAAACTTACTTTTCCAGCCACAACCCTATGGATATTTTTTATTAAAAACTTTAAAAAACATTATAATTTTAACATAAAATATTTAGAAATACAAAATATAAAAAGTGTTGAAATTGGTGGTGAAAAAATGATAGATATAAAAAACATAAAAAAGAAGTTTAAAGAAAAAGAAGTTTTAAAAGGAATAAACTTTGATGTAAAAGAAGAGGAAAAATTTGTAATATTAGGAGAAAATGGAGCAGGGAAATCAACACTATTTTATATATTAACAAAAGTATATAATCCAGATGAAGGTGAAATAAAAATAAAAAAAGGCAAAAAACTATTGGGTTTTGTAGAAGAACCACAATTTATGAAAAATATGAATGCATACGAAAACATAAAATATATAACATCATCAATATATAAAAAAATAAACAAAGAAAGTATGGATAAATATTTAAAAATAACGGGAATACAACAACATGCAAAAAAGAAAGTTGGTAAATATTCAACAGGAATGAAAAAAAGGCTTGCGGTTTCAATATTACTATTAATAGATCCAGATATATACATATTTGATGAACCAACAGAAGGATTGGACCCAATAGAAAGAAAAAACTTCATTAAATTAATGGAAGATTTAAAAGAAAGAGGAAAAAGTATAATAATAAGCACTCATGTATTATCAGAAGCAAAAGAAATGGCAGACAGAGTAGGTATATTACATGATGGAAAAATAAAAAAAATCTTATCAAAAGATGAATTTAAAAAAAATGATGAATATATAATATATACAGAAACACAGAAATATCCCGAATGGTTAGAATACAAAATAGAAGAGGGTAAAACAATAATAAAAAGCAACAATATAATACAAACATTGAAAAAACTTACGCAATATGGAGTAAGAATAAAAGATATAGAAAAAAATACATCTATCCTGGAAAAAACATTTATAAAAATATCATCAGGGGATGGAAAAAATGATTAAAGCAGAAATACAAAAGATAAAAAAAGATAAATTTTTTATAGCATCATTAATAATATACTATTTCTTTTCAACAATAAGAGCCAAAGGTATAGTTTATATGATAGCAAGGGGGTATTATGGAAAACCATCAATATCCATAATAGCAGCAAAATACTTTGGATCAATGTGGAACTTTATGGGATTAATACAATTAATAGCAATAATACTTGGAATAAAAATATTACATGAAATAACAGAAAGCAGATTATACACATATATATTCATGGAAAACACAAGATTAAAATTCTACATAAAAAAATCAATATCATTATTCTGGATAACAACATTGTATAGTATATATAATCTAATAATATTAACATATTACTATATGATAGTAATTGGAAAACCCGATACAAAAGGGATGTCATTAACAATAGTAGCCTACTTAAACTATGAAATAGCAATATTATTTACTGCATTATTAGGAATGATGATATATGTAATTGTAAAAAATAACCTCTTTTCAATAATAATATCATTATTTGTAATATATAGTTATTTCCTATTGCCAGTTCAAAATAAAATATATCATCCATTAAATTTTGTATATATAATGACAAGAAAATTAATATCTTCAAAAGGAATAGAATTTATAATGTATCTTAGTTTGTGGAAAATAATAATACCATTATTAATGGCAACAACAGTATTTATAATAGGATATCTATTTTTCAGAAAATATGAACCAAAATATTAGATTAGAAAGATATTAGTAAAAACATATAGAATTTGTAAATGGACACAAAAAAGTTCCTGAATTTTCTTAACCTCATTCACAAAGAGAATATATCAAATATTGTATAATATAAATTAAATAATTAACAATAAAAACATATCATTTGATAAAATAAATAAGTAAAATTATTAAATTTAAGAAAAGAGAAATTTACATTAACGTTATTTATATTATATATATTCTTTGTTAAAATTATTATAATTAATAAATAAAAACTAAATCTTTATAATAGCAGGTGGAAAAAATGTATAAAGAATCATATTACAATTACTTTTTAGAAATAGATAAAGTTCCGGTATTAGTTAACTTAAGAACAGGAGCAATAGCTGAAGTAAAACGTGAAAATGTTCAAAAAATAAAAGAAATATTAAAAGGGAATATAGTTGATGATGAATTATTTGAACAATTAAAATATGGTGGATATATTATAGAAAAAGATTATAATGAATATGAAGAAATAAAAATGAGAAATTATAGAGCGCGATTTGATAATTCTCGAGCGACGTTTACAATAATTCCAACTTTCCAATGCAATTTTGATTGTGTATATTGTTATGAAACAAAAAGAAATAAAATAATGACAATAGAAAAAGCAGAAGAAATAGCAGATTATATTATCAACATAAGCAAGAATAAAAAAATAATATCAATAGGTTGGTTTGGTGGAGAACCATTGATGAACTTCAAAGTCATTGAATATATAAATAAAAAAATAATAGATGAAAGTGAAGCAGAACTGTTTTCATCAATGTCATCAAATGGATATTTATTGAATTATATAGATATATCAAAATTTGATGAATTAAAAATAAAAAATGTTCAGATAACTCTTGATGGAATAGAAGAAACACACGATAAATATCGACCATTAGTTGGTGGAGGAAAAACATTTAAAAAAATAATAGAAGGAATAGAAACGTTATTTGAAAATACAAAAGAAACAAATATATCAATAAGAGTAAATGTAGGTCCTGAAAATTATGAAAAAATAGAGAAATTATTTGATTATTTAGAGAAGTTTCCAAAAGAAAGAATGAAAATATATTTTAGATGGATATTCCAAGCATCAGAAAGGAATGAAGAATTTCATATACACGTCAGAGATTTCAGAAAAGAAAATTCATTTACAAAACTCTCAAAATTATATGAAATGGCAATAAATAGAGGATTTAAAGTAATGTTACCAATATTAAATGGAGATATGTATTGCGAATTTGATAATGTATATAATATGGTAATTGGTCCAGAAGGGGAAATATATCCATGTACAGTTGCAGTAGAAGAAGGAATGGAAATGGGGAAAATAGAAAATGGAAAAATAAAATTAGAAACAAAAAAACAGTTAAAATGGCATAGTTATAATGGATATGAAGATAAAAATTGTAAAGAATGCAAAATATTGCCTTTATGTCATGGTGGATGTAGAAATGCTGCACTTCGCGGAAGCAAAGGTTGTCCTGAAGAAAAAAAAGAAACAGAAAGTTTTATAAAATTATGGTATAGAGTAAAAAAATTTGAGAAAAAGATGGTGGTTAAATGAAATCATCTCAGTATAATACGTTAATTGAAAAAGAAGACGGTAGTCTTCTTCTTTTTAATGGAATGACCAATGCAATATTGAAAGTAGAAAAGAAAAATGTCGATAAAATAAAAAAAATATTATCAGGCAAAATAAAAATTGATAAGGATATAGAAATACTTAAAAAAGGTGGATTTATAATAGAAGATGATAAAGACGAATTAAGCGACATAATAGCAAAATATAAAAAATTTCAATTTTCAAACGATTATTTTCATTTAACAGTGACAATGACAACCAATTGTAATTTTAATTGTAAATATTGTTATCAAAACCAGGCAAAAGAAATAAGCATAAAACCTTTTAAGATAAACAATATAAAGGAAAATACAATAGACTCAATAATAACACTGGTAAAAGAAAAAATAGAAGAAAAAAAGCCAAAAATATTTAGTGTAACTTTTTGGGGTGGAGAGCCGCTATTAGAAAAAGAAAAAATTAAAAAATTAAGCGAAAAAATAAAAAAGATTTGTGAAAAAGAAAAAGTGGAATATGATGCATTTATTATAACAAATGGATATTTACTTGATAAAATGACCATAAAAGAACTGAAAGATTCTGGAATAAAAAAATTAATAATAACGCTGGATGGAACAGAAGAAGAACACAATAAATTAAGATTATTAAAAAATGGAAAAGGAACATTTAAAAGAATATATGAAAATATAAAAAATGCATCAAAAGAAATTTTTGTAAAAATAAGAATTAATGTATTTCCACACAATATAGAAAGTATAAAAAGATTAATAGATAAAATATCTGAAGATAGATTAAAGGTGGAAATAGATTTAAGACAGGGTGAAATGGGAGATAATAAAAAATTGAAATCATTCACATTAAAAGAATTCGCCAAAATAGAAAGTGAATTATATAATTATATAATAGAAAAGATAGATTACTATAATTTCAATCCATTTTTAAAAATAAATCAAGCAAGATGTGATGCGACAAGTATAAATTCATTAGTAATAGATGCAGATGGGAAATTATACAAATGTTGGGGAGAAATTGGTGGTATTTCAAAAGAAATTGGCGAATTAAAAGAAAATGGTAAAATGAAATTAAACTACAGAAAAAACATATGGCTCGCAATAGATCCATTTGATGAAGAATGTAAAAGTTGTAAAGTGTTACCGTATTGTATGGGAGGATGTATATTGGGTAAAGTATTAGCAGAAAAATATAGTGTAATAGAATACGGAAGGGAAAGATGTCTTCCAATAAAATATAATTTAGAAGAAATGATATTATTAACAGAAAAAACATATGGGAGGCGAAAAAATGGAATTCGTAAATGAACCAAAAGAAGAAAGTTTATTTTCATTTTGTGATTTTGGAAAAGATAAAGTAGAAAACTGTGATGAATGTAGTAATCAAGGATGTGAACAAAATGCTAAATGCAAAGGAGAAGATAAAGGGTTCTGGGATTGGTGTGATTCTTAAGTCATGAAAACAATAAAAAAATTTCTATATTTTTTAGGTAGAGACATACTCATATGGAAAAGTTATAAAACACAAGCAGTACTGGGAATACTCAGTGGATTCTTGGGATTATTACAATTTGGATTCATGGGAAGGTTCATAGCTCAGGGTAATTACTTTCCAATGATTGAACAATATGGGGGAAATATTCTTGCATATTTCATATCTGGAAGCGTATTTATGAGTTATACTACTCTCTCTCTAACAACATTTAAAAGTGTAATAAGACAGGAGCAGGTAATGGGGACAATAGAATACCTGCTTCTATCTGAAACACCATTATGGGAAGTGTTTATATACACTATATTCTCAAAATTGATATTTACAATATTAAATACTGGAATAGTATTTGTATTTTTAATATATACATTTGATGTAGAAATAAAAATGAATATAATATCTTCAATAATATTATTAATAATAACAATGATAAGTTTAAGTGGAATAGGATTATTAAGTGCAGGATTTATTGTAATAACAAAAAAAGGTGATCCTGTGAGCTGGGTATATTCATTCTTAACAGGAATGTTTTCTGGTATATATTATCCAGTAGAAATATTACCAAAATGGTTAAGAGGTATATCTTATATATTACCAACAACATATGCAATGGATGGATTGAGAAAAACATTAATAAATGGATATACTTTATACCAAATAAAAGAGGATATAATAATATTGATTATAATGACAATAATAATATTACCAATAGGAATGTACTGGTTTAAAAACAGTTTTGATAAAGCAAGAAAATATGGCACAATATCGCAATATTAGGATGTGAAAAAATGGAAAAAATAATAGAAATAAAAAATCTGACAAAGATATACAAAAATGGGATAAAAGCATTAAAAAACATAAATCTTACAATAAACAGAGGAGAAAAAGTAACAATATTCGGCTCAAATGGAGCAGGAAAAACAACATTAATAAAAACAATAGGGATGTTTATAATACCAGATGACGGTGAAATAAAAATAAAAGAATATGACATAAAAAAAGAATCAAAACAAATAAAAAAATTAATATCAATAGCAACATCAAATGAAAGGTCATTTTACTATAGATTGAATTTAGAAGAAAATTTAAATTTTTTTGGAATGTTAAATAATCTAACAGGAAAAGAATTAAAAAAGAAAGTAGAAAAGGGATTAAAAGAGATGGGGTTATATGAAAACAGAAAAATCAAATATATGGAAGCATCAACAGGAATGAAAAGAAGATTAAATTTAGCAAGAGCATTAATAAAAGAAGCGGAAATATATTTATTAGATGAACCGACAAATGGAGTGGATATAGAAACAAAGATGAAAATATATGAAATGATGGAAGAATTATCCAAAAATGGAAAAACAATAATATTAGCAAGTCATGATGTAAGTGAAATAGAGAAAACCGATAGAATAGTGGTATTAAAAAAAGGAGAAATAACAGCAGACATAAAAACAGAAGAATTACTGGAAAAAACAACGAGAAAAAATGAAGAAAGATTACTGGAATTAATAAAATGAATAGTTCGTTTTTGTATAAATTCTCAATTATATTTATATTTTTATTAATTCAAACAATGACATTATCGGGAATATCAGCATCAGTTTCAGCATTAAATGCTATATTCTGGTTTGTTATAGGATATATTTTATTAAAAATAACAATAATTAACATATGGAAATACAAAAATTGAAGTTAAATTATAAATACGCTGTTAAAAACAGAAAAAACCCTTCTTGATATTGTAAAATAAGAAGGGTTTTATTTTTATTTACACAAAATTTTTTATGGTCTCTTTTATGGACTTTATTATAATGGAGATTTTGACAATCCACCATCTACTAAAATAGTTTGACCATTAATATTTACACAAAAAAATTTAGGCAACTTAATAAAGTTTATAATCTTAAAAACTTCTCAATAATAGAATCAAGAAGTTTTCGTTCAGCATCTTCAAAAGAATAATATCCTAAAGCAACGCGTTTTTGACCAAGACCATATTTAATTGCAAAATCACGAACCTTTCCTTTAGGATAAGGCGTAATTGGCCATATTATATCATAACGAACACAATTTCTTAAAAACACATCAAAAGTTCTTATTTCTTCCTCGTTGAGTTCGAAATATTTAAGAATAAATTCTTTAAAATTTTTCGCATTTTTTAAAAGATTAAAGATGAGTTTTTTTCTTGATACAAAAAATGGAGATACATTAGGTTTTATCTTTTCAAAATCATCAGGATTCATTATCCTTTTCTCAATTTCTTTAACCTTAAATTCAGATAGCATTAAGTTAAAAAAATACATTTTCTCATAATTACTTGAGAAATATTTAATGATTTTATCTTTATCTCCTTCAAAAACCAATTTTAAAATGCAACTTTTTGTAAAATATGGTTTTTCTATTAATGATGAATATGTTGCAAAAAATAATTCTTGTATTTTTATTTTATTTTTCTTTTTAAATTTGATTATGTTTTCTTTAAAAGTTTTATTTATATGTATTTTATATAATTCATTTTTTATTTCATATGGATATGTTTTCTTATATGTTAAACCATATTTTTGAATAAATCTTTTTAATTCCACAACATTTAATGTTTTACCTTTCAATCTTTTTTTACTTTTTTTATAAATAAAATAATTCAATTTTTTATTTAGTGTATATTCTTCTATTTTAAAATCTGGGCATTGCATATTTTCAATAAGTATTTTTAAATCCGGAAATAATATTAAAGCGTTATGTATAATTTCTAAAAGGCCAAAAACTCTTATATCATTGTTTAATTCTTTTACACTTATAATAGTATCAATCCAATTAGATATATAATTAAAATCATCGAAATAATAACCAATATAATATTCCAGTAAATTAGCAATAATTAAAGCTTTTTTCTTATCTTCATTCCTTATCCACCACGTTGCAGAATTTAAACCTGCACACATCATTGAAGGGTGATTAAATTTTTTAGCATATGAAAAACCTTTTAAAAAATTATTATAAGCTTCATCATATTTTTTTCAGACAATAATCTTCTGGCCTTTGAATATTCTATTATTGCTTTTTGAACATAACTTTCCTCATATAAATCACCATAACATTTTAAAATCTCAAAATTTTGATTTAATTTCTCTGATAAGGCTTTTAACCCAGGTATAATTATTCTTCTTGCATACGGTGAAATATTGATTATATTATTTTTTAGTGTATTGAAAACTTTTTTTGATTTATCAAAATTATTCATTCTTGAATACAACAACACAAGTTCATATCTTGAAAGTTCCTTTAGTATTGTTGTTGTTGTTGTTGTTGAAATAGAGTTATTTGCATAGTAAATAGCAGAAGAAAAATCCATCTCCCATTTTGATTTTAATAAAGAAATATAATATTTTAATGAAATATCGTTAATATTACTTTCAATATAATTCACAATTGGTTTTGAAAAACTTCCGTACTCGACTATATCTATAATCTTTTTTAGAAACATATTATTAATCTTCATATATTATCACCAACCAAATAGTTACATAATTTACAAAAATTTAAAATCATAATTCTTGCTATTTTTTAGATTGTGAAATAAAAAGAATTAGTATATAAAATATACTATTAAAATGTATTATGCAATTCACAAATAATGTTACAAAAAACTTTATAACATAAATGTAATTTTATCGTAAAAACAAAACCCTGATAAATAAAGCTTTGTTAACATTATAGTAATAGTTGAAAATCATGTTAGAATTGCTAAAATAAATAATAATTGGGAGGTGATGGGGATGAAAAAAATTATAGTATCAATATTAATTATACTTTTTCTATTCTCAAATATACTATATGCTGAAGATGATTATGATTATTCATCAACCAATTCATCAAATCCTCAAATTCAAACTGAAATTTATGAATAAAAAACATCTCTAGACTCAATTGTTTTATTAACATTATAACATATGATTTTTTGTAATACGATGTGTTTATAAACTAAAATTAAAATTTTTCAGCCGGCTGATTTTTTTTAGTGCTAAAGATTATTGAGTAATTTTAATTTAGAAAGGAGGAATACTTCAATGAAACAGAAAATTGAAATTAAACAACCTTTAATTAATCCTTATTTAAAACATTTGGTAAAAGATTCACAAATTATATTATCTTGTGAATATGCTGGATGTGGTTCAGATGATAGCTGGCCAAAATTTACAACTTAAAAAGTAGGGAAAAAATAGGGATAGCTATTATGCTATCCCTTGTGGATAGTATTTTTAATACTTTAATATATATATGTATTATTTAGAAGAAAGGAGCTAAATAAATGATTCAATATCATGTTTTTAGAGATAAGTTTGATTTTTTTTTATATTTACCAAATTATAAACAATTGTTTTATTTAGATAGAAATGAATATGAAACTTTGAAAAGTTCTGTCGATGAAAAAATAAAAAATAATATATTGAATTTTTACAAAAATAGGATTACTAAAATTGATGAATATCAAAATTTAAATACTAGAAATAAACGTTATGGATTGTTTTTATGTATAGCCAATATATGTAATGCAAAATGTATATATTGTTTTGCAAATCATGGAGATTACGGAAAAGAAAAAGGAATAATGCCATCAGAAATTGCTTATAAAGCTATTGATAAGTTTATGGAAATGATTCCTAAAGATGCTGAAGCATATATTATCTTTTTTGGTGGAGAACCTTTATTAGCCTTTAAGGAAATTATAAATACTGTAGAATATACTAATAAAAAATATTTAGGAGAAAAATCTTATCAATTTCATATAGTTACAAATGGAACTTTACTAAGTAGAGAAAAAATTGATTTTTTTTATGAGCATAATTTTGGTGTTGCTGTAAGTATTGACGGTGGAAGAAATATTCAAAATTTTCAACGTCCTTTAATAAATCAAAAAAATTCATATGATTTAATAGTAAAAAATTTAGATTATTTATTACGTAAAGTAAAAAAAGTACACGCTAGAGGTACCTATTTTGATTTTGATATATCTTTAGTAAAGATATATGATGATTTGCTTAAATTAGGATTTAGAGAAGTTAACGTTCCACCAGATATTTTAAATCCTAATATAAAAAATACTTATCCTAAATTATTGTCTCAACTTGAAAATCTTTATGAATATATAGTAGAATATATTAAAGTTCATGATGACTTCCCATTCGGATTGTTTACAGACCATATTAGAAGAATTTTTATGCCTAAAATTAGAAACGCATTTAGTTGTGGTTTAGGTGAAACAACCTATTCTATAGATATAAAAGGTGATATTTACCCCTGTCATAGATATTCATCAGAAATAGAATATAAAATGGGAAATATAAATTCAGGAATAAAAAAAATTAATTTAAATTTTAGTTTTAAAAAATGTGAAAAATGTTGGAATAGATATACATGTTCTCATGGATGTAGTTATAACGATTTGAAACTCACAGGTTCCTCTGATGATAAAAATATATATTGGTGCATATATTCTCAAAAAATGACAGAATTATCTCTAAGATTAATTCCAAAATTAAAAGAAAAACATCTAAAAAAGATTTTAGGTATTTCCTAATGGAAGGAGCTGAATATGGGTAAAATAAAAATTGTTTTTAAATTTGTATCTTCAAGATTTGGGAAAAAAATTAAAAAAAGTGTGCTTTTTATAATGTTAATTTCAATTATAGTGAATATTCTCACTATAATATTGCCATTACTTCAAAAGAATATAATAGATGCGATTATTAATAATAATATTGAAAATGGATTAATTTTTGTCTTTCTTATATCAGGATTAACCATTTCTATAATATATGTAATAGAATCATTATTATTGGAAAATCTATTTAGAAATTTAAAAGGACGGATACAATATGAACTATTGACTTCCATAACGAGACAGGATAATAAAATTATCGATCAAAGAGGACCGGGGGCATATATGACAGGCCTTTTTGGAAATTCTGAACAAATATCAATGTTGTTAAAAAAGAATTATTTTTCCATGATTATAGGGGTTATGGTAAGTTTAGTTGCGTTGACAATCTCGGCAAAATGGACATTGATTTTTCCGACATTAGTTATAGTTTCCTATATATTAATATTTGCCATAATAAAGATAACAAATAAAATACACATAAATAACTTTACAAAAGCACGAGAATTGGTATTTGAAACAAATCCAAAAATGCTAGAGTTCATTGAAAATAGAAGAAGTATAAGTGGATATGGTAATATATTAAAACTTGAAAATAAGATATATGAACTATTTAAAAAAAGAGATAATTACTTTAAAAAAGCATCATATGCATCTATATTTGGCAATTCAGCAATATCCGCCATAAAGAATATAGTATTGACGTTATTTTTTATATTTGCAATGTTTCAAATACAGAAAGGGAAGTTGGAATTATCAGCATTTATTGCAATATTATCCTACTTTCCTATTGTATTTAAACCCATCGATTCAATTCAGGAAATATATTCGAATATAAATAAATTTGAAATGTTTTATAAGAGAATAGAAGATAATCTTTTAAAAAAACCCAAATTATATTTACCTCAAAATAATACAATAAAAATAAACAATTGTTCATTTTCATATTCCAATACAGAGATAATAGAAAACCTTAATCTGGAAGTAAATAAAAAAATAGGTCTTGTGGGTTTATCTGGTGAAGGAAAAAGTACAATATTAAAAATGATTTTTGGAGAAATATCTCCTCTTAAAGGATACGTGGAATTAGGAAATATTGATGTAAGAAAAATACATAAACCTTTTATTTACTCCAGTATAAAATATTATTCACAGGAAATGGAAATATTTGATGAAGATTTAAATTTTAATGTGACTCTTGGAAAAATTGGATTATCTGAGAATGACTACAGGAAAAAATTGAAAAATTACAAAAATCAATTATTCAAATTTATGGAAGAAATTAAAAAAATGAAAGAGCCATTGAATATTAAAACACTAAACAACAAATATATAGAAATGATATATGAAATATATAATATTAATGACTGTTATACAGAAAAGGAGAAAATCCTATATGATATAACAGAAAAAATTAAAAATAATAAAATTAATATATCATTTATAGCTGAAGTACTATTTTCACGGAATTACTACATAAAAGAAAAATATGAAAATATAATATTAAAATTGGAACTTGAAAAATTGGAAAATAGAAAGTTAGGGCAAAGAGGTAAAAAAATATCTGGTGGAGAAAAGAATAGAGTGTGTATGGCAAGATTTTTGTTGCCAGAACATAATGGACCATTTATAATAGATGAACCATTTACAAGTCTTGATGCAATATCTGAAGGTAAAAATCTCAAAATATTGAAAAAATATATTGAAAATAAAAGTGGAATAATAATATCGCACAAAATAAATGTTATAAAAGAATTGGCAGATGAGATTATTGTTATAGATAAGGGGAAAATAATTGAAAAAGGAAAACATAATGAATTAATCAAAAATCAAAAATTATACAGTAAAATCTACAAAAACTTTGCGAAAATGAAAAATGTGTAACTTAATCAAAAGATAGTTTAAATAATTTTATATAATATGATTTAAAAAATTAAAAGTTGAAGTATGAAGAAATTTTAGAACTATATTATAAATATAAAAATCAGGTGATAATATGAAGATAATAGAAGGAAAGAATTTAAAGAAAAATTTTAAAAATTTAGAAGTTTTGAAGGATATAAACTTTTCCATTAATAAGGGTGATTTTACAGTAATTATAGGTAAAAACGGAAGTGGAAAAAGCACATTATTAAAAATTGCAATATGAAAATAGGACATTTAGAGGAATTTTTTTTATACCAATAAATACTTGGTTTATATATTCGGAATATATAATATTATCAATTTTACCTTTACTTATTTGATAACAGGAATAATTTCATTTAAATTATTAGAAACAAATCCAGAAAACAAGGAATTCATGGGTTTTAAAAAATGATAATTATGTATAGTAAATAAAACAAAATATATAAAACCTGATAATTTCAGAAATAACATACCAATAATAGATCGAAAACCCCCTTCTTGGTATTCTACTATACAAAGAAGAGGGTTTTTATTTTTTCTATTTACACAAAATTTTTATGGTCTATTCTATTTTAACTTTTACAGTTCTTAAATATTTATTTATATAGTATCCACTAATTTCATTATAAAAACTTCTCAATAATAGAATCAAGAAAAAGTCTTTCATTGTCTTCAAAAGAATAATATCCTAAAGCAACGCGTTTTTGAGTAATATTATATTTTAAAGCGAAAGATTTTAAATTACCATCAACTTTTGGAATAATAGGCCATATTATATCATAACGAACACAATTTCTTAAAAACACATCAAAAGTTCTTATTTCTTCCTCGTTGAGTTCGAAATATTTAAGAATAAATTCTTTAAAATTTTTCGCATTTTTTAAAAGATTAAATATTAATTTTTTTCTTGATATGAAAAATGGAGATACATCAGGTTTTATCTTTTCAAAATCATCAGGATTCATTATCCTTTTTTCAAATTCTTTAACCTCAAATTCAGATAGCATTAAGTTAAAAAAATACATTTTCTCATAATAACTTGAGAAATATTTAATGATTTTATCTTTATCTCCTTCAAAAACCAATTTTAAAATGCAACTTTTTGTAAAATATGGTTTTTCTATTAATGATGAATATGTTGCAAAAAATAATTCTTGTATTTTTATTTTATTTTTCTTTTTAAATTTGATTATGTTTTCTTTAAAAGTTTTATTTATATGTATTTTATATAATTCATTTTTTATTTCATATGGATATGTTTTCTTATATGTTAAACCATATTTTTGAATAAATCTTTTTAATTCCACAACATTTAATGTTTTACCTTTCAATCTTTTTTTACTTTTTTTATAAATAAAATAATTCAATTTTTTATTTAGTGTATATTCTTCTATTTTAAAATCTGGGCATTGCATATTTTCAATAAGTATTTTTAAATCCGGAAATAATATTAAAGCGTTATGTATAATTTCTAAAAGGCCAAAAACTCTTATATCATTGTTTAATTCTTTTACACTTATAATAGTATCAATCCAATTAGATATATAATTAAAATCATCGAAATAATAACCAATATAATATTCCAGTAAATTAGCAATAATTAAAGCTTTTTTCTTATCTTCATTCCTTATCCACCACGTTGCAGAATTTAAACCTGCACACATCATTGAAGGGTGATTAAATTTTTTAGCATATGAAAAACCTTTTAAAAAATTATTATAAGCTTCATCATATTTTTTTCAGACAATAATCTTCTGGCCTTTGAATATTCTATTATTGCTTTTTGAACATAACTTTCCTCATATAAATCACCATAACATTTTAAAATCTCAAAATTTTGATTTAATTTCTCTGATAAGGCTTTTAACCCAGGTATAATTATTCTTCTTGCATACGGTGAAATATTGATTATATTATTTTTTAGTGTATTGAAAACTTTTTTTGATTTATCAAAATTATTCATTCTTGAATACAACAACACAAGTTCATATCTTGAAAGTTCCTTTAGTATTGTTGTTGTTGTTGTTGTTGAAATAGAGTTATTTGCATAGTAAATAGCAGAAGAAAAATCCATCTCCCATTTTGATTTTAATAAAGAAATATAATATTTTAATGAAATATCGTTAATATTACTTTCAATATAATTCACAATTGGTTTTGAAAAACTTCCGTACTCGACTATATCTATAATCTTTTTTAGAAACATATTATTAATCTTCATATATTATCACCAACCAAATAGTTACATAATTTACAAAAATTTAAAATCATAATTCTTGCTATTTTTTAGATTGTGAAATAAAAAGAATTAGTATATAAAATATACTATTAAAATGTATTATGCAATTCACAAATAATGTTACAAAAAACTTTATAACATAAATGTAATTTTATCGTAAAAACAAAACCCTGATAAATAAAGCTTTGTTAACATTATAGTAATAGTTGAAAATCATGTTAGAATTGCTAAAATAAATAATAATTGGGAGGTGATGGGGATGAAAAAAATTATAGTATCAATATTAATTATACTTTTTCTATTCTCAAATATACTATATGCTGAAGATGATTATGATTATTCATCAACCAATTCATCAAATCCTCAAATTCAAACTGAAATTTATGAATAAAAAACATCTCTAGACTCAATTGTTTTATTAACATTATAACATATGATTTTTTGTAATACAATGTGTTTATAAACTAAAAAGTTAATTATATTCTTATCTATTTTTAAAATTTTGTGAATTTAAAACTTAAATTTTATTATTAATTATTTTTGACTAATTTTCTAAATTTTTATTTTTGTAGAAGGAGGATTATAATGGACGATTTTATACTAAATAAGAAAATTGAAATATGTAAATGGATTTCATGGCAAATTTATGATAATTGTGTTTATGTTATAGATGAAAGAACTGAATATATATTTTTATTAGATGATATAGCATATGAATTTTGGATTTATTTGATAAAGTGTGAAACTATAAAAAAGAGTTTGATAAATTTAAAAAACAAATTTAATTTTATCTCAGATAAATTTATTCAAAAAGATTTTATAGATTTTGTTAAAGTTCTTGCAAATCAAGAAATTGTAGAGGTGGTTTGAGGATATATGATGAGAATTCTTTTTCTTATCAAAATATTGTCCAAAAAGCTTATAATGAAAGAATTCCATTAATTGCAACTATTGAAATATTAAATTTATGTAATTTGAAATGTTTACATTGTTATATTCCAGAACATAATAACATGGGATTAGAATATGAATTTATTATTCATTTATTTAAGCAATTAAGAAAGCTGGGAACTTTTGAATTAGTTCTAACTGGTGGAGAAATTTTTCTTAGGAAAGATATAATAGATATTGTAAAAAGGGCTAGGGCTATGGGATTTCGTGTAACTTTACTAAGTAATGCTACAATAATTAATGATCAACAAATTAAAAGTCTTTCTGATTTATTTATTACGGAATTTTCTACAACTATTTTTTCATTAAATGAAAAAATTAATGATATGATTACAGGAGTAAAAGGATCTTTAAAAAGAATATTATCAAATATTATGAAAATGAAAGAACAAGGTATCAATATAGAAATTAAAACCCCTTTGATGAAACAAAATAAAGATTCATACAAAGAGTTACAAGAATTTTGTATAAAAAATGGATTTAAATATTCACCAAATCCAATAATTATATCGAAAACAAATGGTGATGAAACTCCTAAAAAAAATTCTCTTGATTTTAATGATTTATTAAAGTTTTATAAAGATATTCCAATTCAAATAGAAAAGGGAATTTTTAAAAATAACAATTCAGACGATCTTTGCCCTAATTTAAAATATAGTATATATATAGATTCTAATAAAAATGTATATCCTTGTAATTCTTTTTTATATAAAATTGGAGATTTAAAAAAACAAAATTTAAAAGATATTTGGTATAACTCTAACAAACTCAAATATATATATTCTTTAACAAAATATGATTTAAAAGATTGTAAAACTTGTTATTTAAAAGATTTTTGTAATAGATGTCCAGGGTTCGCTTACTCTGAAGATAACACCTTTTTAGGTTGTTCGTCTCTAGATAAAAGAAATGCAGAAGTATTTAAATATTTATGCGAAAAGGAAGGGAGGTGAAAAAATGAAATATAAAAAACCTATTATAAAAGTATCAAAAATAGTTGTCCAAACTCAGGGATGTAAAGGTGGAACTTGTAACGGAAAATCAAGAAGTGTATTTTTTTAAATTAGGAATCCTGCAGGCAAATAGCCTGTAGGAATTAGTTTTATAAAGGAATATAAAAATGGAAAATATAAAATTATTATTTAAATACATTATAATATACTCTTTTAAAAAATCACCATTATTATCAATAGGATATTTTATTATAGAAACATTGAGCTATGCTATGCCATGGATAAGAATAATAATTACAGCATTATTTATTGATGCTGTTCAAATTTTTATTAATAATAAAACCATAGATAAAAAATTCATATTAATATCTTTTTTGTTTTTTATGATGTTCTTAATAAATTATTTTATAAATCTTATATCAAAACAAATTTATATCAGAATATCTAAAAAAGTAGATAATCAATTTGAAAAAGATATTTTAAAGAAAAATGCAAAACTAAGATATGACATATTAGAAAATCATGAAAATTATGAATTAATTGAAAGAATATATGATAATTCTGAAAATGCAATAACAATTGGATTAAATGAAATAAGTGCATTTATAAAAATAATAGTAGAAATATTATCAATATCAGCAATAATAATAAAAAGTAGCATACTAATAGGAACCATAGTGCTTATATTATTAATACTAATGGCGATAATAGGTTATTATAGTGGAGAACGCGAATATGAATCATATACAGAATCTATGAAGTATTTTCGTAAAGCAAAAGTTTATGATTTAATGTTAAATACGGGTGAAATGGCAGATGAAAGAGTATTATTCGATTATGGCGATAATATAGCAAAAAAATTTGAAAATTTATATGAAAAAGCTAGAAGAATAGATATTAAAGCAACAATGAAAAATATTGCAAGAGTAAAAATATTAAGTATATTAATGGCTGTATTAGCTTTTGGTATTTCGGCAAGTTTATTATTCGTTTTAAAATCTGGCAAAATAAGCTCAGGAATGTTTATAAGTATAACAGGTGCTGTATTTAATTTAATACATCCAATGTCCTGGACATTTTCAAATATAGTAAAGGATTTAGTAAGACGTATAAATTATATAAAAGATTATCAAAAGTATATAAAATTACCAGAGATAGAAAAAGATATATATTTAAAAACGAAAAATATTAAAGATATAAAAGCAATAGAATTTAAAAATGTGTCATTTAAATATCCAAACTCAAATAAATGGATATTAAATAATATTAATATTAAGTTAGAAAAAGGAAAAACATATGCGTTTGTAGGGGAAAATGGAGCAGGAAAAACAACAATAATAAAATTATTACTCGGACTATATGAAGAATACGAAGGTGAAATATACATTAACAATAAAAAGCAAAAAAACACAAATATAGAAGAATGGTATAAATATTTTTCTATTGTTTATCAAGACTATACAAAATATCCTTTAACTTTAGAGGAAAATATAAAAATAGGAGATGTAAAAAAGAATAATAATGAACTATATAATAATATAATTCATTTAACTGGTGTAGATAAAATAATGAAAAAATTACCAGAAAAAGAAAAAACTAAACTGGGATACATTAATGGGAAAGGTTATAACTTATCAGAAGGTCAGTGGCAAAAAGTAATTATGGCAAGAGCTTTATATAGAGATGCTCCAATACAAATATTTGATGAACCAACATCGGCACTTGATCCCATAGCAGAAAGAGAAATATTTGAAAGATTTTTTTCTGTACCATATAAATCGATAAAGATTTTAATTACACATAGACTAGGTGGAATAAGATATGCAGACGAAATAATAGTTTTTTCAAATGGAAAAATCATCGAAAGGGGAACTCATGATGATTTAATTAGAAAAGAAGGTGTATATTATGAAATGTTCGAAAAACAAAGAAGATGGTATGGTGAATAATACAACAAAACTATTCAATGTATTTATTGATATTGCTAAAATATCTCCTATAAGATTTTTTTTGCAATACATGTTTTCAATAGTTGATGCGATATCTTTAGGCATGGTTACAGTTCAAATGCAAAAGGTGTTCGATAATGCTATTAAATACTTTAATAATAATAGTGAATACAAAATGATATTATTAAATCTTATATATTTGATGTTTTTTGCTATACTATCAGAAGTTTCAAGTGGAATATCAGAGTATTTTGGAGAATATTATCATGATATCACATTAAAAACTGTATTAAAAAACTTAAATTTAAAAATTTCAAAAATTTCACCAAATTATTTTAATGTTCCATATAATAGAAATATAATTAATTCTGCAATAATCGGTGCTAAATCAGTAAGGGGTTTATTAAATATAATAATGGATATATTATTTTTGTATATTCCATATTATATATTTATAGAGCTATACATGATATCCTTAAATCCTTTATTAGGTATAAGTATATTATTTATATTTGTCCCAACAATAATTTCACAAATTATAAAGAAAAAGTATTATGAAAAACTTGAAGAAACACATGCCCCTTTGAGAAGAGAAAAAGAAATATATTCATCATATATAAAAAATAAAAATTATTTAAAGGAAACACGTACATTAGGAGCAACCAAATATATAATTAATCTATTTAAAAAAACTAACTATAATTATTATGATTTAAAATTGATCTATCAAAGAAAGTTAAATAAAATAGAAGCCTTATCAAAATTAATAAATATAATTGGGTATATGAGCATTTTAGGGTTGAGTATATATTTAATAATAAATAATAAAATAACGGTTGGAGCATTCGCAGCTGTATATGCATCTATCTCAAATTTATTTGGATTGTTTGAAGAAATATTTGAATATAGGCTGCAAAATGCTGTAGAAATATTTGTAAAAGTAAAAAAATATATAAACTTTTTAAATTATGACGAAAAATTGAAAAATAGGAAAAATGCTATAGATGAAATATCAAATATAGAATTAAAAAATATATTTTTTATGTATCCATCAGGGAAAATGGCAATTGAGAATATTAATTTAAAAATAGAAAAAGGAGATAGAATAGCAATTATAGGTAAAAATGGGGCTGGAAAAACAACGTTATCAAAATTAATATTGGGATTATATAGTCCTCAAAGGGGAGAAATATATTATAATGGAATAGCTTCTTCTTTGTTATCTTTAGATTCAATAAGAAGAAGAGGAACTGCTGTATTTCAGAATTTTAATAAATATAAGATTTCTTTGAAAGAAAATATATCTGTTAGTGATATGAAAAATGAAAATAATGAAGAAAAAATAAAAGATACATTGAATTATGCAGGAATAAATTATAATAATAAAAAATTTATTAATGGCATAAATACAATATTATCAAAGGAATTTGATGGTGTAGAACTTTCAGGTGGTCAATGGCAAAAAGTAGCAATAGGAAGAGGAATTTTTAAAGATTATGATATTATAATACTCGACGAACCAACAGCAGCACTCGATCCGATAGCTGAAAATGAATTATACGAAAAATTTGAAGAAATAAGCAAAGGAAAAATAGCAATAATAATAACACATAGATTAGCTTCTATAAAGTATTGTAATAAGATAGTGATTATGGATAATGGAAAAATAATTGATATAGGAACTCATAAAGAGTTGATTAATAGGTCAGAATATTATAGAAATTTATGGTATGCTCAATCGGAATTATATATAAAGAATAAATAAAAAATTTATTTTGAAATGAAGAACTATGAAAAATATACAAAAAATTTCTGGAACAGGCGAAAAAAGTATATTTAATAGATCAATTGTTATCTAATATTTCAAGGAATTTGTTATCAGCAATATTTTATCTTTTTATTATTTATAGAGGAGTTAAACTTGGTGATGCAGGAACATTATATGCTATGGTAAATATTTTTTTCTTAATAAAAATGCAGCTGTATTCTGCAATGGGTATATGGGATGTATTAAGAAGTGGTATAATTGCTGCAAAGCAACTAGAAGAAAATATTGGGTGATTATTTAGTAAAAAATCGTAACATGCAATTTTTATGTAAAAGTCTTAACAATGTATATAAAGAATAAATGAAAAATCTCTTCCTGATATTTTTTCAGGAAGAGAATTTTTTATATAAACGTCTATTTATGCAATATTAAGCAGTCTAACTTCAGTAAATCATTCTTTACCGAAGTAAAGAGATATTCTTAAAACGTTTATTCATAAGGTTTTTGATAAAAATAAAGATATTTACTTTATTTACTATCAACTCATATAAAAGTTTTGAAATATTTAATACAGACTATATTATACATTGTATATATCATATATAATGTATATATCATTTCAATTATGTAGTTTAATTTTCTATTTGAATTTTTATTTATATATCCATATAAAATATATATTATATTGTATATTGTTATTTTTAATTTATATATCCATATACGAAACATATACATCGAAATATCACATATCATTTGCATATTATGATTTATATTATAGTATGTGTTATATATTTCATATTACATTATAAATTTAATATCCCATTAAGTAAATCCATATTGTTCTTATTATATATTTTATTTAATAATATACATTATATATAAATTATACAATATATAATAATTAAAGAAATAAAAGATGTCCTTGTGGAGAAATGACAAACATTATATCTCAAAAACAATTAATAAATATAGCAAAAATACTCATAAAATAGCTATTTTGTGCATTATTAAAGGCTTTTTCTTAACTTCGGTAAATTTTGATTTACCGAAGTTAAGACATAAAACAATTTTTATTAATTTAGGATATTTTTTATCAAACTAAAAAAATCGCTTATAATAAAAAGAAAATATCAAATACGATTAATTTATCATCAAAAACATTATAAACCCCTTATATCGCCTAATTCTTTTTAAGAATAAATTACTTAAATATTACGTAACATTTAACAAAAACCTTAAGCTTAAAGAGTTGTTTTATCTTTTAAATTAATCTCTATTTTTATTTTTTTCTTATATATGATATAATATAATTGAAATTTGCAAAAGTTATCTTTGCTAAATATAACTTTGCAAAATTTATCTTTGTATTTTTGGAGGTAATAATATGAAAATGATTAATAGAAAAAAAGAAAAAGAATTCTTATTAAAAAAAGCAAAGACTAATAAAAGTGAATTAATAGTAATATATGGTAGGAGAAGAGTTGGAAAAACATTCTTATTAGAAAATACATTTAAAAATGTTCTTTTTTTTACTGCTGATCTTTCTAATACATTACATTTAATAGATAGATTTTCAAAAATGATAATATCTGAAATGGGTACCTTGCCCACAAATATAAAAGTTACATCTTGGGATGATTTTTTTGGATTATTAAAAGCGTTATTAATGCAAAAAAAATATGATGCTATAATTTTTGATGAATTTCAATATATTCCTCAACAAGACCCTGCATTTATTTCAATTTTTCAAAGATGGTGGGATTTAGAATTTAGTAAAAAGAATATAAATATAATATTATGTGGTTCTTATAGTGGTATGATGGAAAAGATCGCTTTAGAACATAATAGTCCATTATACGGAAGAAGAACAGGTCAATATAAGATTATGCCTATGGATTTTTTTGATTCTGCAAAATTCCTATTAAATTATTCTATTGAAGACAAAATATTTATTTATAGCATCACAGGAGGTATTCCATTATATTTAAATGAATTTGTAGAATACAATAATTCTAACAATGCATTAAAAAATAAAATCTTTACTCCTGGAGAATTTTTAGTAGAAGAAGGTAAGTTTTTAACAATGGAAGAATTCAAAAAAGATCCATCAAATTATTTTTCTATAATGAAAGCTATTGCGGATGGAAAGACAACTCCTAATGAAATTTCCAATTTTAGTGGCGTTGAAAACAGAAAAATATCCACTTATTTATCAAAGCTTCTTGAAATTGAGCTAATAAAAAAAGAGTTACCTTTTTCTATAAAAAAAGCGAAGAAAAAGCCTTTATATTATATTGATGATGAATATATTAGATTTTATTTTAAATATATATATCCTAATATTGATCTAATATATAGAGAACACGGTGAAAAGATATTAAATAAAATTAATAGCGAAAAAAGTATGTATATATCTTTCACCTTTGAAAAAATAGCTAAACAGTATGTAGAAAGAATTGAATCTCCTCAAATTATAGGAAAATGGTGGGATAAAGATATTGAAATAGATTTAGTAGCAATACATGAAGAAAAATTAATTGTTGGTGAATGTAAATATACTAATAAAAAAGTTGATGATAGAGTACTCCAGAAATTACAATTAAAGACCTATAAAATGCTTGATGAAATCAAATTTGAACCCAAAGAAATAATATATTATTTATTCTCAAAATCAGGATTTGAAAATATTAGCGAGTCTAAGAATATTAAACTAATAGATTTAAATACATTAAGTGAAATAATAAAAGATTAATTCCATATATTGACATTTATAATAATTAAGTATATAATTATACTGTCCAGTATAATACTGATTGGTATAATACTGGATAGTATAATTTTTGAGGTGATATTATGAAATTTTATAATAGAAAAAAAGAAATTTATTTTTTTGAAAATAATATTATTAATGAAAAAAATAAAAAATTTGTTGTAATGTATGGAAGAAGACGAATTGGTAAAACAACTTTAATTAAAGAAGTATTTAAAAATAAAAAGAATGTTTTATATTATTTTGTTGAAGTAAAAAAAGAAGAAACATTACTTATAGATCTTAGCTTATCTTTTTCAAAAGCTATATATTCTAATTGGTATGATCTTTTTTCAGATTTATTTGTGAAATATGATTATGTAATATTTGACGAGTTTCAAAATTTTTTCAAAGTTAATCAAGAAATATTATATTCACTTCAACATGCCTGGGATGAAAATAAAAACAATACTAAATTAATAGTATTAGGTTCTTATGTTGGAATGATGAAAAAAATATTTACTGATAAAAAAATGCCATTATATGGAAGAAATGATTACATTATGAAAATAAAAGAATTCCCATTAAAGGATTCAATAATTATGCTAAAAGATTTTGGATATAATATTATAGAAGCTTTTGAAATTTATGCTATGATAGGTGGAATACCAAAATATTTGTGGTTATTTGAAAAAAAGAAAAGTTTAAAGGAACTTATATATGATATTTTTCTTGATGATTTTTCTCCTTTAAGAGAAGAAGCAAAAAACATATTGATTTCAGAATTTGGATCAGAACATAAATCTTATTTTTCTATACTTGAAACATTAGCTGGTGATATAAAAACAAGTTCAGAAATAGCAGATATTTCAGGAATACCTATTACTAATGTCTCTAAATATATAAAAGAGTTGTCTGAGATATATGAAATTATTTCTAAAAAAACTCCTCTATTGTATCAAAAAAAGAAAAACATGAAATATGCTATTATAGATAATTATTATAACTTTTATTTCAATAATATATACAAAAATTACTCTCTATTAGAGTTTTCTCCAGAAAAAGCTTTAGAAAAAATATATAATAATTTTTTTATATATATGGGGTTCCAATTTGAAGAAATTTCAAAAAAGTTTATTATTGAAAATCCAGAAACATTTGGATTTATTCCAGAAGAGATTGGATCAACTTGGGGAAGAGTACCATATGAAAAAAGTGAGTCATTTGATATTGATATAGTTGCAAAAGATAAAAACAATATTCTATTTGGAGAATGCAAATGGACTAATAAAAAAGTAGGTATTGAGGTATATGATAAATTAAAATTAAGAAGTGAATTTATAAAAACTAATTTAATAAATAAAAAATATGTAATCTTTTCAAAAAGTGGGTTTACTCAAGATTTATTGAATTTGAAAAATGATAACTTATTTTTATTTACTCCAGGAGATATGGGAAATATTATGTTCGAATAAATAAAAGAACTTCCTAAAATTGGAAGTTCTTTATTTATTATATTTTATTGTTTTAAAAATAATAAAATGTGGTTTTTTATTTAATTTATTAAAATTTTTTTTATCTTGTTTTTTAAACTCATTTATAGGTTTTGGTTCTATGATTTTTTCAATCAAAAAATTATTATTATATATACTATTAGAAATTTTATTAAAAGATCTATGATAAAAATATACCGGAATCTTATTTATTACATCTTCAAGTAATATTTCTTCAAAATAATTTTCTAAACTAAAG
Organism: Marinitoga aeolica; assembly: GCF_029910535.1. NCBI lineage: Bacteria > Thermotogati > Thermotogota > Thermotogae > Petrotogales > Petrotogaceae > Marinitoga > Marinitoga aeolica. The sequence goes on along the minus strand of NZ_CP069362.1, from coordinate 2,367,069 downwards.
TATAAATATGTCATTATAGGATGATGAATGGAAAATATTAACTTCCCATTTGGTTTCAATATTCTACTTAATTCTTTTAAAGTAAAATCTAAATCTTTCACATAATGTAAAGTTAAAGAGGATATAATTAACTCAAAATAACTATCTTCAAAATTAAGTTTTTCATTTAAATTTGCGACATATACTTTAGCTTTATCACCAATTCTCCTTTTAGTTGATTCAACCATTTTCTCTGAAAAATCTATAGCAATAACTTCTTTTGCTCCATTATTTATGAGCCATTCAGTATAAAAACCAGCTCCACAACCTGCGTCTAATACTCTTAAATCATTTACACTTCCAATTGCATTTATCATTGCTGGCCTTTCGTAATATGCATTAAAAGCTTTTGTATCTACATCCTTTGCATAATGTTCTGCTAATTTATCATAATTGTTTCTTAATTTTCTTTCCATAGTAAATTCTCCTTTCTGCATTTTTTATTATTATATCATTTAATAGTATAAATTAAAATTACATTATATGATATAATATAGAAAAATAAAATCTGGAGGAATATTATGAGCAATATGTTAGAAGAGATTATTAAAGAAATGAATGAAAATTATAATGAGAAGAAAGCTAAAGGAAATTATAAGTTCTTTCAAACACATCCTGGAGGATATGGTGAAGGTGATGAATTTTTAGGATTAACTGTTCCTATACAAAGAAAAATAGCAAAAAAATATAAAAATTTACCTTTAGAAGATGTTGAAAAACTTTTACAGTCAAAATATCATGAACATAGATTAACTGCTTTATACATTTTAATTCTTAATTTCAAAAAGCTAAAAGAAGAAGTAATTGATGTTTATTTAAGAAATTTAGATATAGTAAATAATTGGGATTTAGTAGATTCCTCAGCACCATATCTATTAGGTCCTTATTTAGAAGATAAAGACAGAAGTATTTTGTATGAATTAGCTAAATCTGATAATCTTTGGAAACAAAGAATTGCAATTATAACTACATTATATTTTATAAAAAATAATGATTTTGAAGATGCTTTAAAAATAAGTGAAATGCTATTAAACCACAAACACGATTTAATCCATAAAGCTGTTGGATGGATGCTACGAGAAATTGGTAAAAGAGATAAAAAAGTTGAAGAGGAGTTTTTAAAAAAATATTATAAAAATATGCCAAGGACAATGCTTAGATATGCTATTGAAAAATTTCCTGAAGAAGAAAGGCAAAAAATTCTTAAAGGTACATGGTAAAAAAGTTCCCTCACAGGGAACTTTTTAATCTATTTCAAAAAATAACTCGTGTATATTTCCATCTGGATCTGCAAAAAATGCAGTGATTTGATTCCATGGCATTTTTTCTGGTGGCCTAATAGATTTACCTCCCATAGAAATGATTCTACTAAATTCTTTATTTAAATCATCTAAATTATCACATTCAAATGCTAATTCAAACTGTTGTCCTTTGGGTTTTATCAAATATTCATCAGAAAATTCATGCATAACTTCTCTTGAACATAATGCAAATCTAACACCATCATTATTAAATTCTACATAATTTCCTAAATCTAATTTTATTTCAAATTTCATAGTTTTTGAATAAAAATCTTTCATACTTTCAATGTTATCTGTCCATATTGTAATTAAATTTATTTTTGGTATCATTAATATATCCTCCTATTTTCTTGATAATTAATTATATCATATATAGGTGATTTATTATGAATATATTAGATTTGAAAGAATATATTAAAGGAAAAAGAGTTTTGCATACAACTCATAAATTATCAGATTGTGATGGAATAGCCTCAATATATTGGGGAATAAACGTATATGGAGGAGATTATTATATTCCACGTCCTGAGTTAAGAAGCGGAGAAGGATTATTAGATTATCTCAATTTAAAAACTGATAATAACATAAACGTTGATTCGTATGATATTTATTTTATATATGACACTTCAAATTATGAAGATATTGATTTTATAAGTTTAGAAAATAAAGAATATGTTATTTTTGACCATCATAGTAAAATAAATGAAGATTTTGTATCTAATTCTGTTTTTGCATATATCAATAAGGCAAGCGCAAATGTTATAAATTTATATGAATTATCAATAAAAAATTCCATCCATTTAAAGGATGAAATTTTATTATCTTTTGCGACTGCTTTATATACTGATACGTTAATGTTCAGAACTGCTCGCGAAAAAGAATTTTATTATTTTTCAAAGTTTATAAAAAATAAAAAATTTGAAGATATACTCAATATAATATATTCAAAAAACATAGATCAAAAAGATTTTATTAATTCATTAAAAGATTTAAAATTTTATAAAATAAAGGATCTAATAGTTTCTGTAGGTAATTTCAATAATGTAAATCAATATCAAGCTTTTCTCGATGGATTATTAGACGTTTTAGGTATAGATGTTTCTATAGGTATATTACCTTTGGGAATTAAAGTACAGGTTAAGAAAATTCATGTTCAAAAAGTATATCATCAATTACTAGTACCCTTACAAAAAAAGTTGAATATAAAAAAACAACAAGGTATATGGCTAAATTTTTTTGATTATAGATCAATTTTAAATGCATTAAAAAGTTATAAATGAGATATATTAATAGAAATAATATAAAAAACTTTTTTAATCCCCTTTCAATGATTCATCTAATGTTCCATCTGGTAACATCCAATCTTCATGATATTCGCCATTTTCCTCTTTCTGATACCTAATACATTCTTTCCAATTTCCTTTGCAATAATTTTCTATCCATTTTTTATCAATTAACCCTTTTTCGTAATATCTTTTCATAGGACATACAAAATACCATTTGCATTGCTTCATAATATAACTCCTTTCAAATAAATTATAATATATATATTATATTATTATGTTTATTAAAATTCACTCAAAATAAAATAAATTCATGTTATAATTATGTATAAAAATCTTATACTGAGGAGGGGAAATATGCAATTTCATGAAATTACAAATAATGTATTTTATATTAGTGATAATACAAATATTGGAGTTATTAAAATCAATGACAATAATGATGTGTTAATTGTGGATAGTGGAAGCGATGATTCAAAAGGAAGAAGAATAGTAAAAACTTTAAAGGATAACGGCTTTCATGCAAAATATATTATCAATACTCATATGCATGCAGATCATATTGGAGGTAATCATTATATACAAAAACATTTTCCTGAAGTAAGAATTTTCGCTTTCAGATCTGAAATCAGTATGATAGAAAATCCCATTTATATGCCTTATTTTTTATATTCTGGTGCTTATCCAATTAAAGATTTAAGAAATAAATTTTTACTTGCTAAATCTTCAAAGGTTACTGATGTTATTGATGATGAAGAAAATAAAATAAATATAGAAAATAATTTAATAAACATAATACATTTAGATGGTCATACAGAATTTCAAAAAGGAATATTATTTGATGATGTTTTGTTTTGTGGAGATGCTTTAATTTCAGAAGAATTACTTGAAAAACATAAAATACCCGTCAATGTAAATATAAAAAATGCTAAAAACACTCTATTAAAACTTATGGAATCAAATTATTCTTATTATATCCCATCACATGGAACATTATTAGAAAATATATCGGAGCTTGCAAAATCGAATTTAAAAAGAATAGAAGATATAGAAAATAAAATTCTTGATTATATCATAAAGGAACATTCGACAGAAGAAATAGTTTCATATATGCTTTATGTATATAAATTAGACATTAATAATGCTATATTATATTACTTATATAACACAACAATAATGGCATTTTTGAGCTATTTAAAAGATGAAAAAAAGATAGATTTATTTTTCAAAAATAACAAGGCATTATGGAAATCTATAATATAAAAAATCAAATTTTCCTTGCTATATAAAATACGTATCCATAATAATCAGAATATTTTTTATACATTTCAATTTCTAGTTTTATATCATTAATAATATTTTCAAATTTATCATTATTTATATATTTATTTTTTAATCCTTCAATTCTATTTAATAGTGGATTATAATAGTTATCCCACCATGCATATTCATCTGAAATAAATGTCTTTCTTACTTTAAAACCTTGTTTTTCAATAATTTTTATATTTTCACTAATATAATTAATTTCTGGATAATTATTTTTCCAATATTCAAGTAATTCTTGAGGCGGACTACTTTTTAGCCAAGATATATGAGATACTACCATATATCCGCCTCTTTTTAAATACTCTTTGTATTTGTTATATCCTTTTTCTAAACCTATTATATAAATCGCACCTTCAGACCATATTAAATCAAAAAAATCTTTTTTAAAATTTAATTCTTTCATATCTCCTTGAATAATTATTATATTATTTGTATTTATTTTCTTTTCTAATTTTTCTAAATACTGATTATAATAATCAATAGCATATACAACACCATTTGACAACTTAGATAATTTTATAGTTTGACTTCCAGAACCACATCCAATATCTAGAGTTACTGGATTTTCAGGTATAGTTATATATGAAAATGCTTTTTCTGTAAAATAATCATCTCCAGGCCCTTCACGTGGAATTTCATTAAATATATCCAAAAATATATTATCCATTTTTTTGCTCCTTACACCAATCATATGCTTCTAATAATGCTACTTTTAAAATATCCAAATCAAGATTTTCAACTTTTTTAAATCTTATACAACTTTTACCAACATTTACTTTTCCAAGTTTTTTTCCATATAATTCTGGTAATGTTTTCCCATTTTTCCATATAGTAATATACAAACTAATATTATTTTTTTGAGGAGTAAGACCTATTAATGGGAATAACCCTTCATATGTTGTAGTCTTATACGGAACTTCACCATATGATAACATAGTAATACTTTTTGATGAATATAAATATCTTTTGATTTTTGGTAAACGATTGATAATATAATTATCCAAAAAGATAATGTCGTCTTTTCTATCCCCACATTTTTCAATAAATTCTTCTATAGTTTTTGCTTCTATTTTCATTTTTTTACCTCCTCCAACTCATTATATCATGATATAATGATATTAGAGTTTTTTAACTTAATTTTTATTATTTATTTCACATTATATGATATAATAATATTAAAAATGAAATTAATACAATTAGGAGGGATATTATGGATAATATTTTAAACATCACTGATTCTGTATATTATGTTGGGGTTAATGATAGAGACACCCATTTATTTGAAAATATGTGGCCTTTACCAAAAGGAGTTTCATATAATTCTTATATAATAAAAGATGAAAAAACTGTATTATTTGATACAGTAAAAACCACTAAAACTCATATTTTTTTAAATAAAGTTGACAAAATATTAGAAGGGAAAAAGTTAGATTACCTCGTTATTAATCATATGGAACCTGATCATTCTGGATCTATAGTTGAAATATTAAGAGCATATCCAGATATTAAAATAGTTGGAAATAAAAAAACATTTGAATTCTTAAAAGCATTATATGGGATAGATACTAATTTACTCGAAGTTAAAGATGGAGATGAATTAGACTTAGGAAAGCACAAACTAAAATTTTACTTAACTCCTATGGTTCACTGGCCTGAAACAATGATGACATATGATGAAACTGAAAAGATTTTATTTGCTGGGGATGCTTTTGGTGGATTTGGGACATTAGATGGTGGAGTTTTTGATGATGAAGTTGATATAGAATATTATGAAAATGAAATAAGAAGATATTATTCTAATATTGTTGGAAAATTTGGACCAATGGTTCAAAGAGCTATGGCAAAATTATCAGGATTAGAAATTAAAATTATAGCTTCAACACATGGCCCGGTATGGAGAACAAATCCTGGAAGAATAATTTCATTATATGATAAATGGAGTAAATATGAAACTGAAGAAGGTGTAGTTATTGCATATGGTTCAATGTATGGAAACACAGAAAAAATGGCTGATTTCATCGCTAGATGTTTAGCAGATGAAGGAATTAAAAATATAAGAGTTATGAATTCTTCAGAAGTTCATGAATCATTTATTATAAACGAAATTTGGAGATTCAAAGGCGTATTATTAGGTACAAATACATATAATAATGGTATATTCCCAAGAATGGAGAATTTAATTATAAATTTAGAACATAAAGGAATTAAAAATAGAGTATTTGGAGTATTTGGCACATATGGTTGGAGTGGTGGAGGAGTAAAAGGTATTGTAGATTATATTAAGAAAAATAAATGGGAAATGGTTTGTGATCCAGTAGAAGTACAATTCTCTGCTCATGAAGAACATTATGAAAAATTAAGACAATTAGCTAAAGAAATGGCAAAAAGAGTTAAAGAAAATTAATATAAATATATTACGCCTTGCTTCTGCAAGGCGTAATTTTTTTCTTCATAAAAAATCCCCTTTTATTTTGATTATTTATAGTGATATTATACAAAAATAAAAAACAAAAATGCGTGACTAAAATTACGCTGTATTTTCTAAGAAAATTTTAAGTATATTCTAAGTTTTTTTTAAGAAAAATACTTTATTATTAAATTAGATAAGTCAAAAAATGGGGGTGTGTTTATGAATATGAATTATGAAATTAATGTTGAAAAATATCATAATAAATCAAAAAAACTTGATGTAATCATAGGAGTTATAGAAAAAGTAGAGAAAATAAATAATTCAAAATATTTATTCCATGTTTATATCAAAGATAAATTTAATAATATTTATAAAACAATGGTAAATTCAAGGCATACTGGGTTACTAATTCCTAATAAAGAAATAACTGTTGAAGGAATTTCTATAAAATTCAAGGATTATTATAAACTTATATCCTATAAAATAACATATAATGGCAATAAATTTTCAACTGCTTTTTAAAATAAAAAATGGGTATTAGAACACTAATACCCTAAAATTTTTCGTATTTATTCAAAAAGGAGAGACAGTATTTTTAATCTTCATTTTTTAAAATTTTACATAATTCAGGAACTATATCTATTGAAATTTCTTCACCTTCATCATAAATTTTCTTTAAACTAGGATTATCTATTTGAACCATTATTTCTCCAAAATCGGTATCAATAAATGATTCAATTGTATTTCCAAGATAAACATTTATTTTTACCTTTCCATTTATTAATCCTTTTTTTGGATCTTTTAAAACTAATGATTCTGGTCTGGCCATTAATACGTTGCCTGAACCAATTTCTACATTTGATTCATATTTTGGAATCTCTAAAATTTTTCCACGAAAATCAATAATACACTTGTTTTCTACAATATCTTTTACTTCAACATCAAAGAAAGCAACTTTTCCAACAAAACCAGCTACAAATTTTGAATTTGGATTTTCATAAATAGTATTAGGAGTTCCTATTTGTATAATTTTTCCATCTTTCATAACAATTATTCTATCTGATAAACTCATAGCTTCTACTCTATCATGAGTAACATAAATTGCTGTAATTCCTAATGATTTTTGTATTCTTCTAATCTCTATTCTCATTTGTTCCCTTAAAAGCGCATCTAAGTTTGACAAAGGTTCATCCAATAACAAAATGGAAGGTTCTACAATAATAGATCTTGCTAATGCTACCCTTTGTTGCTGACCACCTGATAATCTTGATGGAGCTCTATTAGCAAGATCTTTTAATCCAACCATGTCTAAAGTGCTTAAAACTTTTTCTTTAATTTCTTCTTTTGACAATTTCCTGAGTTTAAGGCCATAAGCTACATTATCAAATACTGTCATATGCGGAAATAATCCATAACTTTGAAATACTGTAGCTGTATCTCTTTTATTTGGTGGAAGATAAGTGACATCTTCATTACCTATATATATTTTTCCTTTTGTGGGTAATTCGAAACCTGCAACCATCCTTAATGTTGTAGTTTTTCCACATCCAGAGGGACCTAATAAAGTAATTAATTCACCTGGTTTTATTTCAAAATTTGAATTATTTACAGCAATTACTTCTGTATTGTATTTTTTGTCGTAAAATATTTTAGTAACATTTTCCAATCTTAAAGATACTTGTTTTTTTGTCATATTTCCACCTCTCACTGAGAAACTGTTTTTTCTAAAGTTTCACTTTCTCTAACTAATAATCTCATTATTCCAAATGCAGCTAATACAATTATTATTAAAGTTGTAGCTAAAACACTTGCTAATCCAAATCTTAAGTTTTCAGAGAAATTATATATTAATACAGTAATATGATACCATTTAGCTGAAATCAAGAATATAACAGCACTAACAGCAGTCATTGATCTAACAAAAGTATATGATAAACTAGAAATAAATGCAGGCCTTAAAAGTGGTAATACTACTGTTTTAAATACAGTTGGAACATCTGCACCTAAATCTTGAGCTGCTTCTTCTATTGAAGGATCAATTTGTCTTAGTGCTGCAACTCCTCCTTCTACACCAACAGGTAATTCCCTAATAATATAGTTTATAACAATAATTGCTCCTGTGCCGACTAAAATAATAGGTGGCTTATTAAATGCTAAAATATAACTAATACCTATTAATGTACCCGGAATAGCAAAAGGTGCCATAATCAATATTTCAAAAATACGCTTTCCACTAAACCTTTTCCTTACTAAAATCAATGCAGTCATCATAGCAAGTATACCAGCTATAGGCGTTGCGAGACTTGCAAGAGTTACAGTATCTGTTATAGCATCTTTTCCTCTTTGAAGTGCTTCTTTAATATTCTCTAATGTGAATGTATAATCAATTCCCCAATTCTTTACGAAACATCCTGCTACAATAGTTCCATATAATGAAATTAAGAATATTATGATAAAAATCATTAAAGTTACTAAAGTTATTTTTACTGGTTTTGAAACCAATTCTGTTATTCTTGGTGATGGTTTTCCTGTTACTGTTACAAATGACTTTTTTGATACCCAAAATCTTTGAACCAAAAAAGCGGTTATTGTAGGCAATAACAACAATATAGACAAAGCTGCACCATTTCCTAATCTATTCATACCAGTAACTTCTAAATACGCTTCAACAGATAATACTCTATAATTACCTGATAAAATCAAGGGATTTGCAAAATCTGCTAATGAGTTGGTAAACACTAATAACCACGCACTTAATATTCCAGGCATTGAAAGAGGTAATGTTACCTTTAAAAATGTTTTTAATTTAGATGCATTTAAATCAAGCGATGCATCTTCTAAAGTAGAATCAATAGAATGTAGTACACCAACCATGGTTAAATAAGCTATCGGAAACATTCCCATTGTTTGAACTAAAGTTAATCCAGTTAAACCATATATACTAAAATTATGTAAACCTAATATTTTTTTCGTAATTAAACCATTATTCCCAAATAATAGTAATATCGACAATGTTAAAGAAAATGGTGGGGAGATAACAGGTAATGTCGCCATAGTACTAAAGAATTTTTTACCTTTAATTCCTGTTCGCGCTAAAACAAATGCAAATAAAAATCCTACTAAAGTAGATAAAGTTGCTGTAGAAATTCCTAATTTAATACTACCCCAAAAAGCACTTAAATATTGTTTAGTGGTAAGTATTCTTTTCCATATCTCTAAGGAAAATTCTCCGTTTTTTATAAACGTCAATCTTACAGCTTCAAATAAGGGATAAGCTGTAAAAAGTGCTACTATAATAAATATAGTTAAGATTATGAAATTCATTACAGGATCTCTTGAAAAGTTTATTATTCCATATAGCAATGCAAATATAATTATTATAGAATACATAAAAATATTCACTAGTCTATAAAATTTCATATATCCATCCATTTTGAAAAAGAATACACCTATTCCTAAAACATCATAATCATCATTTATGATAGGAGCAAAAATAATTCTATATTTTGAATTATTAAACTCATAATCTTGTTTTGAGAAGTAAAATTCACTATATTCGGCACTTTCAATTCCTTTTTTAAAGTCTTCAGAATTATAATTTTCTTTATAAAAATTATATAAGTCATTATCATCATAATAATCAGTTGTTTCAAAAAATCCAGGCAATCCATTAATATAGATTATCTTTAAATTCTCATTTTCTTCTTCATATTTTTTTATCCATTTTTTATAATCTGCTCCATCTTGAGGAATTGATCTGGATATAATATGACTTGTTTTTAAAAAATTATCATTTAAAACAGAATTATAGGATTTTTTTACATTTGAAAATATCCAGAAATCTAATACACTGACAAAAATTAGCAGTATAATGAAATAGACTACTTTTCTTTTAGTAAACATATTTTTCAACTCCTGTACAGTATTTTAATTTAGGCGGCAAAAAGATTGCCGCCTAATAAAATTATTTTGCACCTATTTCTCTATTCCATCTATCAACTAATCTTTCTCTATTAGCTGCATCCCAAACAAAATTTTGATTTACTATTCTTAATTCATCAATATTTAAAGGTGCTTTATCTTTTGGAGCTAATTTGGAAACTGGTAAAACATACCATTCAGCAATCATTGATTGTGCTTCTTTTTGTAACATCCAGTTATATAATTTTTTTGCTGTAACGGGATTAGGCCCATTTTTTATTAATGACATAGATGCAAGCTCAAATCCTGTTCCTTCTTTTGGAACTGTTACTTTTAATGGTGCTCCATTTGCTATTAATCTGAATAAATCATGAGCATAACCAATTGCAAAAGGTATTTCACCTATAGCTGCTTGTTTTCCGCCAGCAGAACCAGATTTTGTATATTGATCTATACTTCTATCTAAGTGATGTAAGAACATGAATGTTAATTCTTCGTCTTCATGGAACATATGAAGTATTGTAGTTATTACGTTATATGCTGTTCCAGAAGTATTAGGATTTGCAACTCTTACTAATTTTTCATACTTTGAATCAATAATATCAAACCAACCTGTTGGTGCTTCTAATCCTAATTCTTTTGCTCTTTGTTCATTTGTTGCAAAAGCTAAAACACCAATATATAAACCAATCCAATAATTTTCAGGATCCCTGAATTGTGCAGGAGTATATTGAGCTAAAGGTGATTTATAAGGAGTTGTTAAACCTTTTTGTTTAGCTTCAACATGACCTAAACCTACACCACCAACCCAAATTGATGCTTGAGGATTTTCTCTTTCTGCTTCTAACCTAGCAACTGTTTCTCCGGTAGATAATCTTACCCATTCAACTTTAATACCTGTTTCTTGTTCAAATTTATCAAATAATTCTTTAGCAAGAGGTTCTTCTAATGTTGTATATGCCTTTACAACATCTCCAGCTGAGAAAGCAAAAATACCTATCAATAATAACGATACTAAAAATGCTAACTTTTTCATACAAACACCCCCATATTTAAGATATTATTCATTATTTTTAATAATCCATGAAGCTTTCTCACTAAAAAATAATTTAATATTTTCACCCTTTTTAGGAATACGATTTTCTATTGGATTATATAAGACACCGCTAACAAGATAATTGTTTTCTAATCTCACATCATATTCCACATGTGAACCAAGAAATACTGTTTTTTCAATAATTCCAGAAATGCTATTTTTCTTTTCTTTGTAGTCTATAGATTCTGGTCTAACAACTAATAATACATCATCATCTTTTTCCAAATTGATATTACTAATTCCGTAGAAGGTGGCATTTAATTCCTCATTAAATATTGTTATTTTATCTTCATTAATATCAACTACTTTACCATTTATAAAATTAACTCTACCAATAAAATCTGCTACAAATTTATTTTGTGGTTTAGCATATATTTCAAATGGTGTTCCCACTTGCATTATTTCACCTTTATTCATAACTACAATGACATCAGAAATACTCATGGCTTCAATTTGATCATGTGTAACATAAACACTTGTTATATTTAATTCTTTTTGAATTCTTCTTATTTCTGTTCTCATTGATTCCCTTAATTTAGCATCTAAATTAGATAATGGTTCATCAAATAATAAAACTTTAGGTTCCATAACCAAACTTCTGGCTAATGCTACACGCTGCTGCTGGCCACCTGATATTTGATCTGGCCTTCTATTTTCCATTCCTTCTAATCCAGTTAAATTAATTATTTTTTTTACTTTTTCTTCAATTGTATTTTTAGGTAATTTTTTTAATTTTAATCCAAATTCAATATTTTCTTTTATTGTCATATGTGGAAATAATGCATAACTTTGAAACATCATAGATATATCCCTTTTATTTGGTGGATCATTAGTTATATCTTTGCCTTCAAGAAATATTTTTCCATTTGTTGGAGTTTCAAACCCAGCTATCATTCTGAGTGTTGTTGTTTTTCCACAACCAGAAGGTCCTAAAAAAGTTACTAATTGTCCTTTTTCAACTTTTAATGAAAAATTTTTTACTGCAACTGTTTCTGTATTTTCACTTTTAAATATTTTATAGATATTTTTTAGTTCTAAACTCATTTTTGCACCACCCATTCAACCTATTCTGAAGCATAATTATTGTTTACTAAAGAAATTTTGTTTTTCAAAAATATTTTCAAGATGAATACAAAAGATAAAATCAACATTATTAAAACAACAGAGAAAGCACACGCTTCAGATAATCTACCAGAATCTGTTTGACTTAATATTTGTACAGTCATTAAATTCCAATCAGCTGATACCAGAAATATTGCAGCGCTAATAGCTGTCATAGCTCTAACAAAAGAATATACTAATGCAGAAAAAAATGCTGGGACAATTAATGGCAATGTTATTTTGCTAAAAACTGTTTTATCATCTGCTCCTAAAGTATACGCTGCTTCCTCAATAGCAGGATCTATCTGATTAAGCAAAGAAATCCCACTTTGTATTCCTACTGGAATATACCTAAAAATAAAATTCAAAACTAAAATTGCAAAAGTTCCTGTTAATAATAATGGTTTTGAATTAAAAGCTAAGATATATCCTATACCAACAACTGTTCCTGGAACAGCAAAATTCAATAATGATACGAATTCAAGTGTTTTTTTACCAGGAAATGTTTTTCTTACAATTAAAAATGCTATAATCATACCTAAAACTGCAGAAATTGGTGTTGATGTTAATGCTATAGTCAATGTATCTTTTATAGCTTCTTTACCAACATCAAAAACATATTTGAAATTTTCTAAAGTAAACTCATTATTCATTCCCCATAATTTCGTAAATGCACCCCAGAAAATAGTTACATAAATAAGTAAAATAAATAAGGATATTATTAATACCAATGTAAAAAGTAGCCATTTAGCAAATTTATTTACACTTTTTAATTGCGAAGTATTGGGTTTTCCCGTTACTGTTATATATTTTTTCTTTCCAATCCAATATTTTTGTATTACAAATGCTATTAAAGAGGGTAATAAAAGCCATACAGCTAAAGCAGATCCAGTTTTCAAATCAAACATACCTGTAATTTGCAAATATGCTTGGACTGATAATATAGGAAATCTGGAACCAGCTAAAATTAATGGATTTCCAAAATCTGCTAATGATTCTATAAATAAAACAAGCATTGTACTGGCTATTCCTGGAACAGATAATGGTAATATTATTTTTGTAAAAACCTGCCATCTTGAAGCTTTTAAATTAAAAGCGGCATCTTCAAGAGTAGGTGATATTGTCGAAATGACACCATCTAATGTGATAAATGCAACAGGGAAAAAAGTAATTACCTGAGCTATCATTAATCCCCATAACCCATATACTGGAAATGTCCTTATACCAAATAGTTTTGCTGTCAATAATCCATTAAAACCAAATAGCATAATTATTGCCATAGCTCCAATAAAGGGAGGAAACACCATGGGAATAATAGCTATTGTTCTAAAAAATTTTTTAAATGGAATATTTGCTCTATTTATAGTATATGCATAAAGAAATCCAATAAAAGTACCAATGACAGCTGTTAATGTTGCAATAAAAATACTATTTTTAAAACCTTGTCTCATATAATCATTAGCCAATGCTTCTTTATACACATCCAAAGAAAACTTATTTTCTGAATTTGTAAAACTAATTATGAAGACCTTATATAATGGGAAAATTATAAATATAAATAAAGATATAAAAATTAAAATAAGCAATATTATTAAAGAAGGATTTTTCAACATTTTTTTTATTTTATTTGAGAATTCTTTATTTGCTATTTCCATATAAATTCCTCCAAAAAAAGGGGGAATACCCCCTTTTGTTATTTAACTGGTAAAACCTCTTTTATCCATCTTTCAACTATTCTCTTCTTATTTTGTGCAGCCCAATTCTCATCAACTGTAATTAATTTTATTGTTGATAATGGTTGTAATGTACCGAAATCAACATCTGATCTTACAGGATAGAAGAATGTTTTTTCATCAACTATTGTTTGTTGTCCTTTTTTAGATAATAACCAATCTACTAAAACTTTTGCTTCATATTTGTGTTTAGCTCCTTTTATAATTGAAACACATGCTGCTTCATATGGTACTCCTTCTTTAGGAAATACAACTTCTATTGGATAACCTTGTTCTTTAAATTGGAAGAATGCTGGTGTAAATTGAATTCCTAATCCAGCTTGTCCAACTCCAACAGCTTTTGAAGGGCCTGTTCCACTTTGAGTGTATGATTGAACATTCTTTGCTAGTTTCTTTAAATAATCTATCATGCCGTCTTCACCGTAAGTAGCTATTAATCCTGTTATAAATGCATATGCTGTACCTGATGTTTGAGGACTTGGATATTGAATCATATTTTTATATTCAGGTTTTAACAAATCCATCCAGCTTTTTGGTAAATCTGCTTTTATTTGTTCTAAAACTTTTAAGTTAACACCAATTCCAAGCGGATTCATATAAAAAGCATGGAAATATCCATCAACATCATAAAAGTTAGGAGATATACCATATACACTTAAAGTTTTATATGGCTCTGTCAAACCCTTTTCTTTTGCAATAATATGATTTGGCATTGGTGCCCCAAACCATACATCAGCTTGTGGATTATTTTTTTCTGCTTCCATTCTTGCTAATGCAGGTCCTGAAGATAAGAATATATACTTTACTTCAATACCAGTTTGTTTTGAAAATGCATTTAAAATTTTTCTAGCATTTGCCTCATCTACACTACTATAAATAATTAATTCAGCAAAAGAAAGACTTAATGCAATTAACATTAAACCAATTAACAAAATCTTTTTCATTTCAATACCCCCCATACAAAATTTAGTTACAATACCATAATAATAAAAAAATGAATTAAAAAATCATCAGAAATGTATTAAGAATGTAACAAAATGAGGATTAAAAAGCAGAATTTAAAAATGGGAAGAAATTCCCTTCAAGGAGATAAAGGAAGTTGTTCATATAATATATAGAAAAATATTTTTCATTATATATGTTTAAAACTAAAAATTCTTTGTTGTTTCTTAATATTTTAATAACATAAATTGGATTGGATTCACTTTGTAAAATTTCTCCTATTTTTTTTGTGGAGTTTATTTTGCTGGATTTTTCTATTATTTGATACAATTCTATTAATTTTTTTGGGTTTTTTAAATAAACCCCTTTTTCATGGTTAAAGATAATTATTTTATTATCATTATCAAGAAAAGCTCTTGATATATTTTCTAAAGAATAAATTTTATTTATTAATTTTTCCTTTACAAAAAGTAGATCTTCATCATTTTCAGATCCATAAGTTAAATTGTTTATTAATAAATTATTCGAAAACTCATAATATACTTTTCTACCATCGAGAAAATATATATATCCATATATTTTATTTTCAGAATTATCTAAATTCGGAGAAATGTAGTTATAAGTTGGCAAATCGATGATTTTTCTCCATAATTCAATAATTTCTGTTGGGCTATTTAAAACATATGTGGGTAAATATTTCATTTTAACTTCAATTTTAATTGGAGTAGAAGAAATATATTTTTTCATTAATTCGTCATTATCATTTATAAAAAAAACCTTATTATAATCTTTATTATTTAAATATATTCCCATAATTATAGAAATAGCTGCTATGAGAATAAAAAAGATTATATATATTTTAATTTTATTATTAATCATACTTTCTTTCTCCTTTGTTATTAACATTTAAAGGTAATTTGATAATAAACTTGGATCCTTTATTCATTTCAGATTCCAAATATATTTCTCCATCATGTTTTTTGGCAATTTCCTGAGAAATACATAAACCTAAACCGTTACTTTTTTCTCTTTTAGGAATATAAAAGGGATTAAATAAAGTTTTCTTTACATTATCATCTATACCAATACCATCATCTTCTATAATTAAATAAAAATAATTTCTTTTTATTTCGGAATATATTTTAATTTTTGAACATTTGCTATGTTTAATTGCATTATCCAATATATTTAAAATAATTTCTTTTATTTTTTCATGGTCAATAAATAATTCTATAAAATCAACATTCGCCTTTATTTTGATATTGAATTTTTTGAATCGAGGTTTCAATATACTTATACATTCATCCACAAGCTTTTTTATATTATATTCTTCAAATTCAAATTCAAAAGAATTTTTATTAAGCTTGGATACATATAATAGTTCTTCAACCAACTTCAATAATCTATTTCCTTCTTTAATAATGTAATTAAGAGAAATGTTTTTATCTTCTTCATTATTTAGTTTTTTTATGAGTTCAGCATGTCCTAAAATTGAGGTTATTGGAGTTTTAAGTTCATGAGTAATATTGTTTATAAAAATTTTTTGCTTATCTTTTTCATCTTTTAATGATTTAATGTAATGTTCTATTTTATCAACCATAAGATTAAATGATTTTACAAGAGAATTAATATCATCATTACTTTTTATATTTATTCTTTCTTTAAAATTCCCATTAGCAATTTTTTCTGTTTCATTTCTTAATTTTTTTATAGGTATTGTAATAGAATTAGAAAGAATATAATTAAAAAATATTATTGCTATAATTGATATAATATCTATTATAATAAGAGTTTTTTTTACTTGCAATATTAATTGGTATTCAGAATCCATAGGATAAATAAAACGTATAGCTCCAATAACATCATTTTTTAAAAAAATTGGGCTTGAAAAAAATAAAATTATATGGTTACGTTCTTTTTTTAAAATATAATTTTTTAAATTATTAATTGCATAGTGAACATCTTGATATACGAAGTATTTTATATCTGGTGAGGTATCAGCAAGAAGTTTTTTTCTGATATCATATATTTCAATATGTAGATGATATTTTTTAGATAAATAATCCGAAATAAACGGAGCCATTTTTTCTAATTCGGCAAACACATCATTGTAATTATAATCTTTTAGAGAATTCATAAAATATATTTGACTTTCTTGACTATACTCAGTCATTTTTTTGACAGTATTATTGATAATATTTTTTTGAAAAGTATTTAGAGTAATAAAAAAAATTATTATAAGAATAATAAAAGTTGTAGAGATATTTAAAAACAAAATTTCATTTCTAATACTATTCTTCATCAGTCACCTCTAATTTATAGCCAACTCCATATAATGATTTAATATATTTTCCATATTCTCCCATTTTTTTTCTTAATCGTTGAATTGCCATATCTACAGCTCTTGTATCTATAGATGTATCATATCCCCATATTTTTTCTAATAATATTTCTCTTTTTAAAACCTGATTATGATTATTCATAAAAATTTCCATTAATTCGAATTCTCTTTTTGTTAAATATATCTCATTATTATTAATAAAAAATTTTCTTGAATCATTTTCTAATGATAATGGCCCTATAACTTTTCTTTTTAAGAAAATATTAGCTTTTTTAATCCTTTTCAAGATATTGCGTATCCTTAAAATCAATTCTTTACTATCAAAAGGTTTAGTTATATAATCATCTGCTCCTAATTCCAATCCCAATAATTTGTCATTTTGATTATTTTTCGCTGTTAGTATAATTATTGGAATTTTATAATTTATACTTTGTAATTCTTTTAGAACATCAAATCCATCTTTATCCGGTAGCATTAAATCTAAAACGACAAGTTCTGGATTTTCTTTTTTAAATAATTCTATTCCTTTATTGCCATTTTCTGCAGCAATAACATCAAAATTTTCCAAGATTAAATTCATCCTTATTAAATCTCTAATACTATCCTCATCTTCAATAATCAAAATTTTCATAATCCCCTCCGATATCCTGAAGTTTAACATTATTTTAATTATATTATACCATATAATATTTCTAGCTTTTTTAAAAAATAAATAAGCAGCTAAGGCTGCTTATATTTCAGGAATTTCTCTTATAGGATATTTTTCTTCAAAACATTTTGCTAAAGATAATATTTTACCTTCTTCTAATGCTTTTGCTGTAAAGGTTATTCCAAAAGGACCATCTTTAGTATATCCAGCAGGGACAGTTACAGATGGATATCCTGCTTTTGCTGATATTCCAGCTCCATAATTTGCTGGGAATATTAATGCAAATAAGTCATATTCTTCCATAACCTTATCAATACCGAATTTCCTAGAATACTTTCTATCATTAATTAAACTTTCAATATATTCTTTATCTTTTAAATTGGTTCCATCAGATTTTATCAATATATTTTGACCATATTTTATTGCTTCTCTATTATGAATATTGAATTTTATAATATCATTTAGTGTTTTAACTTTTAAATTTTTGTCTTTCAAATAATTATTAATACCATGCTTAAATTCATAATACAATACATTTATATTATTTATTTTATCTAAATGATCAAATTCAAATTCTATAATTTCTCCATCAAATTTTCTTATTCTATCCAGTGATTTATAGAATGTATCTTTTTGATCTTCTGACAACCATTTTAAATGGTTTTTGGATACTCCAAATTTTAAACCATTAAAATCATTTAATTTTTCTAATTTCACGTTATAATCTTTAGCAATATAAGATGCTGGATCTTTTTCGTCATAACCAATTAAAATGTTATATATTTCATATACATCTTCAACATTTCTTGCAATTGGTCCAGCAGTATCTTGAGTATAGGAAATTGGTATAATTCCACTTCTGCTAATAGTACCTGTTGTTGGTTTTAATCCAACACACGAATTTGAACTAGAAGGAGATAAAATAGATCCTGATGTCTCTGTTCCTATTGCAGCTAAACATAAATCTGCAGCAACTGCAACTGCAGAACCAGAACTTGATCCACCAGTATCAAAATCGCCATACGGATTTTTTGTTTGATCTCCTAAAGTACTATATCCATTTGGCATATTAAAAGATACAAAGTTAGCAAATTCTGTTAAATTAGCTTTGGCTAAAATAATAGCTCCAGCTTCTCTTAATTTTTTTACTGAAAATGCATCTTCTTCAACATAATTACCTTCTAAAGCTTTAACTCCTGCTGTTGTTTGCATTTTATCTCCAGTGTCTATATTACCTTTAATAATTATAGGAATACCATGCAATTTACTTCTTATATGACCATTTTTTCTTTCAATATCTAGTTGATGAGCAATAAACAATGCATCAGGATTTAATTCTAATATAGCATTTAAATTCTCATATTTAGCAATTCTTTCTAAATAATATTCTACCAATTCTACAGAAGTTAATCCTTTTTCAAAATATTCATTAGCTTTTTTTATTGTTAAATTTCTCAAATCCATCCTATCCCCTCCAATATTAATTTTCTTTCAATAACGAAATAAAAAGCAATTCAATAACATTAATAACTATAATAATTATTAATCCTGCAAAAAGTCCATACAATGTTCCTATCAAACCAATAACATATGAAAAACAACCAGAAATAATAGATGTTGCCGCAGAAGATATACTTAAAGCTATTCCCTTATTACGTTTGTATTTTTCAACAATTATAGCCTGCAGAGTTGGATATGTTGTAGCATACGATAATCCAGTAAGTATAGTTCCAATAGCTGAAATTATCATGTTTTTACCTAATAATATAGTAAGTGTAGAAAATACTATTGATAAAAATACAACTATGAACAACCACTTTTTATACCCCATTTTCTCTGGCATTCCAGACAGAAATGATCTGCCTAAAAATAACCCTAACCATAAGAATGAAGGAAAAATAGCTGCATTAGATACATCAAAATTTCTTACTTCAAACAAGAATGTAGATATCCATGATGTAAAATTCATTTCATAACCAACATAAAATGATAATGCTAAAACTAATATTATCAAGGAAGAATTTAATACTTCCTTTAATGAACCTTTACCGCTTTCCAAATAATTTGTATGTAAATTTAAAATATCATTTTTTATAATATATATTGATATTAATGGAATTAAATTAATTAATGCAGCAAATAAGTATGATGATTTCCAATATGGTGTATATCTTAACACTAAAGAAGAAACAATAGGACTAATTACAGCCCCCATTGCAAATGATGCATGCAATAAATTTAAAATCTTCCCTTTTTTCCCTTCGCCAGAAACTCCGATTAAAAATGGAACTGACACTTCTAAAGCTCCTCCACCAAAATTTATAAAAAACATACCTAAAATAAGCATAATATATGAATTCATAAAAAGCATTGTTAAATTACCTGCTAATAATACTAATATTCCACTAACAATAACGTAAAACGCTTTGTATTTTTCCAGCAAATAACCATATAATAATGATGAAATCAAAAATGCTATTGATCCCAATGATAAAGCCAATCCCACTAAAGAATGATCTATAGAATATGATTTTTCAATAACAGGAATTAATGTGCTGTTTAAAATTAAAGAAAAACCAAATATAAAAAAACTACTAAACCCAAATACTAATTGTGCTTTTTTCATATTTCACCTCTGATAATTCTAATTTATTATTACTTTAATTATTATATAACCACAAAAAAATCTCTGCAAAATGTTTTGCCCAAAAGCTTTCATTGTGAATACCGTTCTCATCTATTAATAATTTTACATTTTTATAACCTAAATTTTTCAATAATTCTGCCATCTCAATTGTATCATTTTTATATTTATTTGCATCATCCATCGAGCTTTCTTCTTTACCGCCTATATATAAAAAAATTTTTAAATCTCCTACATAACCTCTTTCTTTTACATAATCAGTAATTTTATTGTCAGCAAACCAAAATGCTGATGATAATGCACCAACTTTTTTAAATACTTCAGGGTATTTTATTGCAGCATATAATGATATTAATCCACCCATTGAACTTCCCATTATACCATTATCTTCAGGTATTGTTCTAAAATTTTTGTCTATGTATGGTTTAACTGATTTTACTATTGAATCTACATATTTATCTCCTTCTCCACCTTGACCTTTAGCAATTTGAATATTTGTATTATCCCATTTCCAAGGAGAATATTCATTTAATCTGTCACTACCGCCATTATCTATAGCAACAACAATAACTCCTGATGTTTTACCTTCTTTAAATAATTTCTCTAATGTTTCATCTACTTCCCATTCTCCAACAAAAGATGTTGCTGCATCAAAAACATTTTGTCCATCATGCATGTATAATACCGGATATCTTTTATTTGATGTTTCATAATCTGGTGGTAAATATATCCAAATTCTTCTTTTTTTATCTAACTCTTTTAAATAAAAATCATTTATAATTTTCACATTACCAGTAATTGTATGTTTCACATTTCCATCTCCTTTTTCTACAAAATCCCTCCAATTATATACTGTAATTTCAATGGTATTTTTTTTACTATCAAAAGTGTATATTCTATTTGGTATTTCTTCTCCATCTTTACCTTTTTCAACAGTTTCCCAATTCCCTCTGGTTATTTTATACTCAATAGTAAATCCAGGCTCAGCTTTTAAAGTTATTTTGTACTTACCATTTTCATTTTTTAATTTAAATCTTTTATCCCCAGGATTCCAACTATTAAAATTTCCTGCAATATATATACTTGAATCATCAGGTGTATAATCTGGTATATTAACAATTATAGTCACATAATTATAACCATCGTCTAAAACATTAGAGTTATTATTTTGAAAAACAGAACAACTACTAAATAATATCATAATTAAAGAAATTACAATGATAATTTTTTTCATTCTGCACCTCCTTATATAAAAAGGCGGAAAACTCCGCCTTTTAATTATAATGATTCAATTTCATTCATAATGAATTTAACTAACTCAGATATATATTTTTCTGAAAAGTCAAATTTAATTCCAGCTATTTCATATAATTTTTTAACTGGATACTTATAACCTGAACTCAAAAATTCTTTATACTGTTCAATTGCTTTTTTACCATTTTCTTTGTAATTCTTATAAACTGCAATAGCACCTAATTGTGACATTGCATACTCAATGTAATAGAAAGGCACTTCAAATATATGTAATTGTCTTAACCATCTAATTCTTTTTTCTTTATCTAAACCTTTCCAATCAATACCTGTATTAAATCTATCCATCAAACTAGCAAAATAATCGTCTCTTTCTTCTGGAGTATGATTTGGATTTAAATACATCCAATGTTGAAAGGCATCTACTATCATTACCCAGGGTAATATTTTTAATGTTCCTTCTAATTGTTCTCTTTTTGCTTTCTTTAAATCTTCAGGATCAGAATAATATTCATCTAAATATTCTAAAGTTAATAATTCCATAGACATGGATGCTAATTCAGCTATCTCACTAGGAAAATCTTTTAAGTGAGATATTGGAATATCTTTTGAATAGAACGTATGTTGTGCGTGTCCAGATTCGTGTAATAATGTTCTAACATCCCTATGAATACCTACAGCATTCATAAAAATAAATGCTGCTCCAGTTTCACTTAAAGGATAATTATATCCACCTGGTGCTTTTCCTTTTCTATTAATTAAGTCTAAAAATCCTGTATTTCTCATTTTTTCAAGATTTTCTGCAAAACTTTTATCTACTTTTGATAATATTTTTATAGCTTTTTCAACAAATTCTTCTTCCTTTTCAAATGGTTTTAATATTTTTCCGTCAACATCAACTTCTGTATCCCATGGTCTTAACGATTCTAATCCTAATTTTTCTTTTCTTTCTTCATTTAATTTTGTTAATGCAGGAACTACTGCTTTTTCTACTGCATTATGAAATTCATATAAATCTTCTGGTTTAAAATCAAATCTTCTTTTTGCATCATGCATATAATCCCTATAATTATCATATCCAGCATTTTTTGCAATTTGAATTCTTATTTCTTTTAATTCATCAAATAATTTTTCTAATTCTTCATGATGTTCAAGTACTGCATTATTTATTAATCTCCAAGCCTCTTCTCGAACTTTTCTATCAGGATTTTTTAAATATATTCCCATTTGGGATAATGTTTTTTCTTCTCCATCATATTTCACTGTTATTTTCGAAATAATTTCTCCATATTTCGAACTTAATTCTTGTTCTTTAACTTTTAATGGTAAATTTTCTTTTCTAAATAATTCTATATCTCTAGATATTAATCTATTCATATGTTCATAACTTTCTCCTTTTAATTCATTTCTAAATGGAGAATCATAAAATTTCTTTTTTAATAGGAAATCATATTCTTGTGCAGGAGATGCTATATTAGCATAAAACTCATTAAATGCTTTTGAATTTTCTTCTTTTGTATCACATGTCATTCTAATATATCTCCATGCCATTTCTTCAGATAATATACTTTCTAATTCAGACCATTTTTCTAAAAAAGTTAATAAATCTTCAACAGAGTTTATTTTTTCATTTAAGAGTTTTTCTAATTCACCTTTAACTTCTTCCCAAATATTCAAATTAATTTCTTTTTTAAAATATTTTCTTGGTTTTTTTTCAATTTTTTCATTTGTAACTATCATAATTTACCCCCTCATTATTTTGTTAGTTATACTAATTATACTATATATTTCTATAAAAACAAAATATGCCGGTAAAACACCGGCATATTAGATTGTTGACAAAGTATTTATATTTTTTCAATAATATATTCTTCAATATTTCTTTTTTCTGAGTTTATCTTTATTCCTATTATATATATTTCTTTATTTCTACTTGTGTATTTTTCATAATATTTCTTTTCTTTTATTTGATTTATTGCTTCTTTAGCGCTTTTATCTAGTTTTATTTCAAATAAGTATATTTTGTCATTATGCTCTAATAATAAATCTATTCTTCCAAGATTTGTTAATTCTTCTGCTGTTACATTTAATCCCGCTGATGCTAATATCGTATATATTAATGAGTGATAATAACTTTCTCTATTTTGATGTAAATTATACGGTATTGCACTTATTATTCTTTTTATTTCTTTTATTAATCCCTCTATCTTATTTTCTTCTACTAGTTCATATATTTCATATATTTTTTCATATGTTTCTTCGTTTAAACTATAATTTGCTTCTAATATTAATTTTGAGAAACTATTTTTTACTTCAAGATTTGGATAGTCTAATATATATTTTTCTGTTATTCCATACTTTTTAATTCCTTTAAATGTCAAATATCCTGCTTGTGCAAAGAATATATTAGCATTTGCATCTTCTATTTCTCTTGTTGTAAAGTCTAATGTATCTACTGTGTATTTTACTAAATCCTCATATTCTATTTTTCTTCCTTTTACATATTCATATATAAATGATGGTGATCCACTTTCAAACCAATAATTTTGAAATTTCCTTTCATCAAAGAATCTTAATACTGAGAATGGATTATACACAAAATGTTCTCCATCAAACGAGAATCCATTATAATATGTTTTTATTTCTTTTAATAATTCTTCTTTACTTATTCCCATTTCTTTTGCTGTTTCTTCTATGTGTTCTTTGAAATAATGTTCTAATTCTTCTTGGGTATAACCTAACATTTGAGAGTATTTTCTGTTTAGTGATATGTCATTTAAATTATTTAATGCAGAGAACACACCCGTTTTAGTAAACTTCGTTATTCCTGTTAAAAAAACGAATTTTATGTATTCATCCCTGGATTTTATTGTTACATAGAAATCTCTTAATATTTCTCTATATCTTTCTGCTTTTTCTTTGTTATTTATATTATCTAATATCGGTTTTTCGTATTCATCTACTAATATTACTACTTTTCCTTTTTTGGAAAGTTTTATTATTAATTCATCAAATGCAAATTTATAATCTTCTTCTATAATTTCAACATTATTCCTTTGACCTTCTTGCTTTATTAATTTTGTCAAACTCTTTTTAAATCTTTCTTCGCTATCTGTTGCTGCTAATAAAATGTTTAATCTTATTATGGGATATTCTTTAAAATCCCATTTGTCATATATATATGTATCTTTAAATAATTCTTTTTCTCCTTTGAATATGTAATATAATGTCGATATCGTTAAACTCTTTCCAAATCTTCTTGGACGAGATAGAAAGATAGGCACTTCTGAACTTATTAATTCGTATATATATTTTGTTTTATCTACATATATGTAATTTCCTTCTATTATTTTTTTATAATCTTGTATCCCTATTGGCAATTTTTTCATCGTTTTATCCTCCAAACCTAACAATTCTGTTCATATACTATACAAATTATATCATATATTTTACGATAAGGTTCATTTCATAATTTTCATATTAATTACTACTCCAAAATTTTTACCTAATTGTGTAATTGAATCTTTTCCTACTCCGATGAAATCTTTACCAAACATACTATATATATCAGAATTTATTTTAAATTCTGGAACTCTGCCAATTAATTTCTCGCCATCATATAAAAACCCTAATTGTACTGGAGTACCAAATTTACCATCAGGAGTAAAGTCTCCACCTGAAGCTATAAATACTAATATTCCTTTTTTCCCATTTAATAATTCTTTTAATGTTTTATCTGATTTCTTTATTGACATTGGAACAAATCCAAGAGATGGTACGGAATCATAATCAGCTTCAGCTGCTCCTGTTAAAGGTAAATTAAACATATTAGCAGTTTTTTTGTCTGTATAAGGGGATTTTAATACCCCATTTTCTATCAACGGAAATCTATTTTCTTCATTTATTGTTCCTTCTGCATCAAAGAAATGTTCTATAATACCATCTTCATGATTCCTGCTTTGATATAGTGTAAAATCATTAGAAAATATTTTTTCACCTATTTTATTGGAAAAAATTGAACTTTCACTACCAAAAGATAATCCGTTTAAATCTGTATAAAACTTCTTTAATATTGTAAAATCATCTGATAAGAAAATAATTGGATATTCATTTTCCTCAATATCAACAACATTATTAAAAGCTCCACAAACTTCATCTACTATATTTATAAATTTCTCATGAGAGTAATCAAAACCCTCATATCCTACAAATCCATCAAAAATATTAGCAGAACTTTTGTGCTTAAATATTAATTCAAAAGAAAAATATTTTAATTCAGAATATAGTTTTGTATTTAAATCATTTTCAAGTATCTTTATACTATTTTTTAATGTGATTTTATTTGAAAAACTAAAATCATTATGTTTTTCTTTTATTTCTCTCATTAATTTTTCTATCTTCTCCACAAATTCATTTTCTGAAATTTCTACAATTTCAACTTCTTCTCTTGATATATTTTGTGTTATATCATATTCATATGGTATATTTAATTTCAAATTTTCTTTTGCTTTTGTTTCTAATTCTTTTTCATTATAATTCCCCAAACTTCCTGCAACACCTATTTTACCATTGTCATATATTCTAATACCTGTCTTAACAATATCTTTTTTTCTAATTGACTCTATTTCTGTTTGAACTATATTTAAAGATAATTCCCTATTATGAATTTGATATTTTTCTTTAATCATTTTTTCTCCCCCCCTATTGCACATTCATATTTTTAACTCTAACATACGGACCACCAAAACCTACTGGTAAAGGATATTGTTCAAATTTACCACATCCACCTAATGCAAATGATAACAATTTCAATTCATTTGATAAGCCATCTATATTATTTAAAGTATCAAAAACAGTTCCTGTAATAACAGATATTTTTACTGGTTTATATATCTTCCCATTTTTAATTTTATATGCCAAACTCGGAGCAATAGTAAAAGTAGACATACCTGATCCATGTTTAATAGTTTTAATTAAAAATCCATTATCCACTTCAGATATTAATTCTTCTAATGTTTTCTCTCCAGGTTTTATATATGTTGTAGTCATTCTCACTATAGGTTCAAACTCAAAATTCAATGCTCTAGCATTACCAGTCAATTCCTCATTTAATGAAACTGCTGTAATACCACTATGTAATCTACCAGATAAAACACCATTTTTTACAAGATATGTTTTTTTTGCTTTTGTTCCATCATCATCAAACGGGGTATATCCAACTCCTTTAATATTTCCATCATCTACAATACTTAAAATACCAGAACCAACTTTTTTACCTATACTCCATTCTTTTTTCATATTTTCATCACCAATCATAAAATCCGCTTCTGATTTATGACCAAAACTTTCATGAGCAAATACTCCAGCAGCTTCTGGTGATAAAATAACTGTATATTGTCCAGGTTCTACATCTTCTGCATTTTTCATATAATATATTGCTTCTTCTAGTGATTTTTTTACCTTATCTTCTAAATTATATAAATCTTCAAAATAATTTGATGCAGTATCAAATCTTTCACTAAACTTTTTTTCTCCATCAACTAACTCAAAAAATATTCTAAATCCTACTCTTTGAAAATCAAATTTAAAATCACTACCATTTGAAGATATAAATCGTTTAACTATTTTTTTATCTACATAATTTGCTTTCCATAATTTAACAAATTGATTTTCTGAAACAATTGGTATATATTTTTCCATCAGTTCTAATTTTTTGTTTTTTTCAATATTATCTATAGCGCTTTTTTCAAATTCCAAATAATTCCCATTATGAACTTCAAATTTTTTTACTATTGGATGTTCATTTATACCTTCACTTGGAGATGAAATCTTATACAATTCATCTATTTCCTTTTGAATATTCTCTACATCAGTTGTGGATGAATAATACCATCTTTTACCATCAAATAGTCTAATAAAAGCTCCTGAATATCTTCTTTCTTTAAATTCTTCTAATCTACCTAAAGTATTTTGAATACTTGTTTCAAAAACATTTTCTATTCTAACATCCACATATACACCTTTAGGAAATTTGAACATTTTATCCCCCCATTCTATAAAAATAAATGTAAGATATATTTATTATAGCATTTATTTAGAATTTATAAAAATAATAGATGAGATATTATTTCTATAGATTTATTTACACATTTATATTTTTAAATTATAATTATATATAAATCAGAATTATTGTGTTATATCTATTATCCATGTTTTATGATATACTATAATTAAACATATAATAAAAATATATTTTAAAGAGGTGGGAAAATGACAAAAAAGAGTTTTTTTATTACAGGTGGTTTTACATTTATAGGAATTGGAGTTGGATTTATTTTACTTAAATTTTCTGCATTATATTTTATTGCATCAATTTTGATAGGAATAGGGGCAGGGTTACTTATTGGAACTCTTACAGATAAAAACATAAAATAAAAAGGGCAAATGCCCTTTTTTTATGTATATATAAATTATTATCAAAAAAATCTTTTCACTATTTTCCTTCTTTAAAAACTTTCTTAAACTTCTTTTCTAACTTAAAATGATTTTCAGATATAACTATTTAGATAAAAAATATCATGCTTACATTTCATATTTATTATATAATTTTAATGTGGCGCCACAAAGAAGGGGGAGTTATAATGGAAAATTATTTAATTGAATGTATTCAAAAATCTTTAGAATATATTGAAAAAAATATTGATAATTATTTTTCTTTAGAAGATATAGCTAACTATGCAAATTATTCATTATCCTATTTATATAAATTATTTAATTTAATCGTAGGAATGTCAATAAAAGAATATGTAAGAAAGAGGAGACTTTCTGAATCTGTAAAAGATTTAGTAAATTCAAATATGAATATTCTAGAGATTTCTATTAAATATCAGTATAATTCATATGAATCATATTCAAGAGCATTTAAAAAAGAATTTGGTGTATGTCCAAGTGAAGTTAAAAAGAAAGGTATTAATTTATTATTATTTGAACCTATTAAATTGCAGGGAGGTATTATTATGGAAAAAAAGAATTATTTATTTTTAATTGATATAGATAAATTTGCAAATATAAATAAAAATTATGGTAGAAAATTTGGAGATTTTGTATTATTTAAAATACCTGAAAGGATTAAAAAAATATTAGCCATTGAAAAAATTGAGTATGAAGATAGTAAAAATGCTAAATTGGAAAGAATGGGTGGCGATGAATTTATATTAGTATTAAAAAATATTGATGAACAAATGGCAAAAAATATTTCTGAAAAAATTTTAAGAGAAGTTAGTAATCCAATAATATATGAAGGAATAGAAGCTAAAGTTACAGTAAGTATAGGAATTACGGAATATGCTATTTATACTAAAGATCCGTATAATATTGCTTATGATGCTTTAATAAGTGCGAAAAAAGATGGAAGGAATAATTATAAGATAAGTTAATATTTATTATCCCTCCAAATTGTGGAGGGATTTTTTTGTATTTGTTTAATTTTTTGTTATAATTAAAAACAGGTGGTCAATTATTTAGATAGATAAGGAGATGTGATGTAAGTGTTTCACTTAAATGATGCTTTTTTAATGTTACCTCATAATGCAGTATATTTTATACTTACTGTTAGACCAGCAAATGCTGCAAAAATATACATATATTTATATTTAAACTCCCTTGCTCATTCATGGAAACTTGGAAAAGCTAGGAAATATACTTATCCAATATCTTATAGACAAATTTCAAAAACTTTGGAGATTTCATATGGAATTACGGAACAAGCTATTCGCAACTTAAAAAAAATGGGAGCTATTGAAGTTATTGATCAATCAAATAAAGGTACAATTTATAAGGTAAATATACCAGAATGGAGAGATAATGAAGGAGTATGGCATTTTGAAGATCCGGAGAATTCAAGGACATTTTATAGCATGAATAATGAAATTGATACTATAAAACATGTGAAAACAAAAATTAAAGAAAATAAAATACCATTGTTTAACCTTAAAAAAGAATAAAGCATACCCGAAAAGGTATGCTATTTTATTAAATCACTATAAATATTAATTCCAATACTAATCACATCATCATCAGGTAGAAAATCGGGCGAATGTAATCCTACTTTTTTATCCGTTTTTGTCCCTAACCAAAACATAACAGCAGGATATTTTTCTGCTATAAATCCAAAATCTTCTCCTGTCATCTTGTAACCACAATCAATTATTTGATATTTATCTTTTAACTTTTCAACAAATTCATTATATATATTTTCATCATTTACTACTTCCTTATACATAGATCCTAATGTTATTTTATAAGTTACCCCTGTCATTTTTTTAATTGATTCAAGTATTTCTTTTAAAATTTCTATATATTCCATTGTATAATCTAAGTTTAAAGATCTAATACTACCTTCTATTTTTGCATAAGCTGGAATAATATTTCTAACTTCTCCTGAAAAAACTTTTCCAATACCAAAAATTAATGGTTGAACTGGATTTTTTGGTATTTTTTCTACTGCATCTAAAAACAATCTCATAGCATTTAACGCATTTTTACCATCTTGTGGAAAAGCTATATGAGCATTTTTACCCAAAAATTCTATATCAATTTCTACTGCCGATGCAAACAAAACTCCTTTAGATGCTGCAATTATACCCTTATCATATTCATCAGTTACATGTAAAGCATGTGCCCTTATTATATTAAATTGATCCAAAACTCCAGTATCTAAAATCTTTTTAGCTCCACCTCCACCTTCTTCTGCTGGTTGAAATAAAAATAAAATATTCTTTTGGATTTTATTTCTAAATATGTATTCCATAAACCCGTATAAAATCGACATATGCATATCATGACCACATGCATGCATATTATCATTTTTTGATTTAAATTCTACATCATTTTGTTCTTTAATAGGTAAAGCATCTATATCTGCTCTAAATAATATATATTCATTATTATTTAGAGGTGCATATTTAATAATTAACCCTGTCTCTAATGGTTTTAATATTTCTATATCTATATTATAATGTTTAGCTAAATCAGTTATCGCATCTTCTAAAATTTTTGTTGTTTTAAATTCCATGAATCCAATTTCAGGATTTTGGTGTAAAACATGTCTTAATTCAATAGGAGATATCATAATAATTCCTCCAATTTATTAATAATAATATCTATTTCCTCATAAGTTATATTCAATGCAGGTAATAATCTAATAACACTATTATTAGAAATAACATTTAATAGCAAATTTTTTTCAAAGGCTCTCTGTTTTAAATCCGGTGATGATTCAATTAATTCAATCCCTATCATTAACCCTTTACCTCTAATATCTGCTATTTCAAATGATTCTAAGCTATTTAATTTTTCCATAAAATATTTGCCTTTTTCTTTAATGTCATCTAACATATTTGGAATATTTTCTAAAACAAATCTTGCTCCAGCTAATGCAATAGGATTAGGTGCAAATGTTGATCCATGATCACCTGGTTTTAAAATATTTGCTGTATCATTTAAAAATATTGTAGCTCCTAAAGGTAATCCACCACCTATAGCTTTACCTATGGTAATAATATCAGGTTTTAAATTACAATGCTCATATGAATAAAACTTTCCTGTCCTACCTAAACCTGCCTGTATTTCATCAGATACAAGAATATAATTTTTTTCCTTTTGGTAATAACTTAAAACATCAGCAAATTCTTGAGTTAAAGGTACAATTCCACCTGATCCTTGAATAGGTTCTACAAATACTGCTAATACTTCATCACCATGAAATTCCATGTAGTCCTTAAATCCTTCTACATCATTAAAAACAAATTCCTGACAATTAGGAATTAGTGGCCTAAACGGAGCTTTTAAATTTTCAAACCCATTAATAGATAAAGCACCTAATGTTCTACCATGAAATCCATTATTAAAATATATTATCTTTCTTTTATCTTTTGTAGCTAACTTTTTTATAGCTTTTAAAGCTGCTTCTGTAGCTTCAGTGCCTGAATTCGTAAAAAACACAGAACCTTTTTCACCTGTTAATTCAATTAATTTATTTGCCACCCATTCTGCATCTTCATCTAAAAAATAGTTGGATAAATGCATATATCTATCCATTTTATTTTTTAATCTTTCTATTAATTCTTTATTAGAATGTCCTAAAGCTAAAACTCCTATTCCAGAAAAAGTATCAATATATTTTTTCCCATCTTTTGTATAAATATTTATACCTTCAGCATAATCAATATCCATTTTATAATAATCATACATTTTCAAAATCATAATTCAAACTCCTTTATCAATGCATTTGTTGCTTTTTCTAAATTTTTTTTATCTAACAAACATGAAATTTTAATTTCAGAAGTTGTTACCATTCTCAGTGGCACATCTTTTAAGGCTTTAAAAAATCTTGATGCAACTCCTTTTTCTGTTTTCATTCCAATGCCCACTACTGAAAGTTTAGCATAACCATGTTCATACGTTACCTGAGATTCGTTGAAATTCGAAAGTGCCTCTTTTAAGTATTTATCAAAATTTTCCATTTCTTCTTCTATTATTGTAAATGAAACGTTAAGTCTATCATTAATATTAATAATGGAAATCATATCCACATTAAAACCTTTTTGAGCTATTTTATCAAATATATTATATATTATTGCATGATCAAAAGGTAAATTAGTTATTGTAACTTGAGTCTGATTTTCCATAACACTCATTCCTGTTACAACAGGATTTTCTATATTATCTGCAACCACATATGTTCCCTCCTCTTCGGAAAAAGTAGACGCACAATAAACCTTTACGTTAAATTTTTTTGCTACTTCTACTGCTCTACTGTGAAGGACTTTTGCACCCAAACTTGCCATTTCAAGCATTTCATCATAGGTTACATATTTTAATTTTTTGGCATTTGAATATCTTCTTGGATCAAAAGTATAAATTCCTGGAAAATCACTATATATTTCACACTCAGAGTGAAGAGCAGCTGCTATTGCAACAGCAGAAGTATCTGAACCTCCTCTACCTAAAGTGGTATAATCTCCTTCTTCAGTAATTCCTTGAAATCCTGTTATTACTAAAACATCGTGCTCTTTTAATAAGTCTATTATTTTTGATACTTTAAATTTTTGTATTCTGGCTTTGTTAAAATCAGATGTTGTAAATATCCCCGCTTGAAAAGCATTTAAAGATTTTGTGTTTACATTTAAATCTATTAATGCCATTGATAGCAATGCTACAGATACTTGTTCTCCTGTAGTAAGCAACATATCTAATTCCCTAGGATGTGGTTTTTCTGATATTTCTTTTGCTAATTTAATTAAATTATCTGTGGTTTTACCCATAGCCGAAACAATTACTACTATCTTATAACCTTCATCAACTCTCTTTTTAACCTTATTAGCTACAAATTTTATTTTTTCAGTATCTGCTACAGATGAACCACCATATTTTTGAACAACTATATTCATTTTATCACCTACAAATTTCTTAATTCATCTAATAATTTTGTTTTATCCTTTGTTTTTTCATCAACTTTTTTTATTACTCTTGCTGGAACTCCTGCAACTACAGTATTTGGCTCAACATTTTTTGTAACAACAGACCCAGCTGCCACAACAGAATTTCTACCTATTCTTACTCCTTCAAGTACAACAGCATTTGCTCCAATTAAAACATTATCTTCTATCACTACAGGATCTGCACTTGGCGGTTCTATAACACCTGCTATAACAGATCCTGCACCTATATGACAATTATCTCCAATTTGTGCTCTTCCACCTACAACGACATTCATATCTATCATTGTTTTTTTACCAATTTTTGCTCCAATATTTATTACAGCTCCCATCATAATAACAGCATTATCACCTATCTTAACTAAATCTCTAATTATTGCACCAGGCTCTATTCTTGCATTTATTTTCTTCAAATCTAACAATGGAATTGCAGAATTTCTTCTATCCATTTCTATCCTATATTTTTCTATCTTTTCTTTATTTTCACTTAAATATTTTTCGAATTCATCTAATTCACAGAATAATATACCGCAATTATCATCACCATAATATTCTTCAAATGGTAAATCTTTTATATCACCTTTTATATAAACTTTTATTGGTGTTACTTTTTTTGATTTTGCAATATATTCAATTATTTCATATGAATCCATATTATTTCCTCCTTCTCATCTTTTCATAGTTATTTCAAAAACATCTTGAAAAGTATAAAAACCTGCTACAGTTTTTAATGCAAATTCTGCAGACTTTAATACTCCTTCAGCAAATGTCCTTCTAGATAATGCCCTATGAGATATACTTATTACTTCTCCTAAATTACCAAAATATATGGTATGATCTCCTGGTATATTCCCTAATCTCAATGATGATATATTTACATCTTTTCCTATAACCTTTTTAATCATCTTAGCAGTTCCAGATGGTTTATCTTTTTTAAATCTATGATGTGTTTCTGATATTTCAATATCAACATCATCTAATAATTCATTTGCAACTTTTACAAGTTTTAAGAGTACTTGAATACCTAAAGAAAAATTATAACTTTGTATAACCGGAACATTCTGGGCAATTTCATGTAATTTTTTTAACTGTATTTCACTTAATCCAGTAGTACCAATAATTAAAGAACAATGGAATTTATCAACATATTCAATAGTCTTTTCAAATGCTTCTGGTAATGAAAAATCAATTAACACTTGTGGTTTTTCTAAAAATTTTTCTCCAGTATTATCATATGAAAAAACTAATTCATGACCTTTTTCAGAAAATAGATTGTATATTTCATTTCCCATTCTTCCATTTCTTCCTATAATTCCATATTTCATAATATATTCATCTCCTCAAACAAATTATCAATTACCTCTTTTCCTGATTCGCTTATTGGAATTAATGGTAATCTTAAAATATTTTTACAGTATCCCAGTTTAGAAACTGCATATTTAACAGGAATAGGATTAACTTCAATAAATAGTTTTCTCATTAAAATGTTATACTTATTATTTATTTCTTGAGCTTTTGCATAATCATTATTTAAAATTGACTGAGTTAATTCTTTCATTTGGTTTGGCAAAACATTTGAAAAAACGGATATAACTCCATCTCCGCCCAATGCCATTAATGGTAATGCTTGATCATCATTTCCAGAATATACCTTCATATCTTTAGGTTTTTTTGATATTAATTCTGCAATTTGAGAAATATTCCCACTGGCTTCTTTTATTCCTATAACATTTGCATTTTTTTCAAATATTTCTATAGCAGTATCTGGTAATATATTTCCTCCTGTTCTTGAAGGTACATTATATAATATTATAGGAAGATCTGTTCTTTGTGCAACATATGAAAAATATTCCACTAATCCTTTTTGTGTTGATTTATTATAATATGGACTAACAATAAGTAATCCATCAGCACCAGATTTTTCCGCTAATTTATTATTATGTAAAACATGTTCTGGATTATTTGAGCCTGTTCCAACTATTACAGGAACTTTTTTATTTGTCACATTAACTACTGTAGAAACTATTTTTTCTCTTTCATCCTCATTAATAGTAGGTGCCTCACCTGTAGTGCCTAATACAATTAATGCATCCACATAATCTAATTGAAAATTTACAAATTCTTCTAATGCTTTGTAATCAACATTATAATTTTCATCGAATGGTGTAATAATTGCAGTTCCAACGCCTTTAAACATAAATATCCCCTCCTTGTATTGTTGAAAAATAATCATCCAATGTTTGTGCTCTTCTAATCATTTTAAATTCATTTCCATCATATATAAACTCTGCAGATCTAAGCTTACCATTATAATTAAATCCCATAGAATGGCCGTGTGCTCCTGCGTCGTGTATGATTAAAATATCTCCTTCTTCTAACTCAGGTAATTCTCTATCTATAGCAAATTTATCGTTATTCTCACATAATGAGCCTACAACATCATATTTTTTAAAGTTACCTTCTTTACCCAATACAGATATGTGATGATATGCTCCATACATTCCTGGTCTCATTAAATTAGCCATATTTGCATCTACACCAACATATGTTTTATAACTTTCTTTAATATGTAAAACCTTTGTAATTAAGTATCCGTGGGGACCTGTGATATATCTTCCATTCTCTGTAAATATTTTTGGTTTAAATTCTTTAAAATGTTTTTCATACAATTCTTTTATATTATTGCTTAATAAATGCAAATCTAATTCTTTATCATCTGGTTTATATGGGATTCCAAAACCACCACCAATATCAATAAACTCATATTCTATATTTAATATATTAGATAATTCATTAACTGCTTTGAATATTATCTCTGTATTTTTTGCAATCAAGTCTTCATCTAATGTATTTGATACGAGCATTGCATGTAAACCAAATCTTTTTACTCCTATATCTTTCATCTTTTTATATCCTTCTAACAATTTATTAAAAGGCATTCCAAATTTTGAATTCACTGGATCACCAATTATTTCTGTTCCAAAAGCTTCTTTAGGGGTATATCTTATAGAAGCTATTTTGGGAATTCCAACTTCTTTAATAAATTTATCAATATGACCTATATCATCAAAATTTATTATAGCTCCTAACTCATATGCTTTTTTATATTCTTCTATAGGTGTATTATTTGAAGTAAATAATATATTTTCTCCTGTAATATTAACCATTTCTGACAAATATAATTCTGCTAATGAACTACAATCTGTTCCACAATTATTTTTTCCTAAAATTTTTAAAATATAAGGTGTAGGGGTAGCCTTAACAGCAAAATATTCTTTAAATTCACACCAAGAAAATGCATTTTGTAATTTTTTCAATGAATTTAATATTCCTATTTCATCATATACATAAAATGGTGTTGGATATTTTTTTAATAACTGGTGTATTTCATTTTTAAAAGGAAATTTTTTCATATTTTCACTCATCTCTTTTATTATTATTTAATTCATAATGTTTTAATAATATTCTTACAGCATTTGTTGCAGCTCCAACTCTAACATTATCTGCTACAACCCATATTAAAAAAGTTGTTTCGTCCATTTGCCTTAATCTGGAAACATATGTAATATCTGATCCAGCTATGTTTATAGGAGTTACTAAATCATCTGTATATACTACATTATCTACTGAAGATAAAAGCTTTTTAACATCTTCTAATGTTGATTTCTTTTTTACCCTAAAAGTAATACTTTCAGAATGTCCGTATAATACAGGAACTCTTACAGCTGTTGGATAAACTTTAATACCATAATCATCATATATTTTTCTTGTTTCATTTACCATTTTCATTTCTTCTTCTGTAAATCCATTTTCTAATACAGGTCCTATTATCGGTATTACATTATTGTTTATTATTTCTGGAAAATGATTTATATTATTTATACCATTTTGTTGATCTAATAATTCTTTTATACCTTTATTTCCAGCTCCAGAAACTGCTTGATAAGTGCTTACAAAAATTTCTGAAATCCCTAATTCTTTTTCTACATTTCTTAGAGCTAATACCATTTGAATAGTAGAACAGTTAGGATTTGCAATAATTCCTCTATATCCTTTTATAATATCTCCATTTATTTCTGGAACAACTAAAGGTATATCATTCACCATTCTAAAAGCTGAAGAATTATCTATTACAGTATTACCATATTCACTCGCAATTGGAGCATATTTTTTAGAAACGGAACCTCCAGCAGAAAATAATAAATAATCATATTTTTCTTTCATTTTTTCTTCAGTTAATTCTTCAACATAATATATTTTATCTTTAAATTTAATCTCTTTTCCTTCAGATTTTTTACTTGCAAATAATCGCAATTCATTAATATCAATATTTTTTTCTTCTAATACCTTAACCATTGTTCTTCCAACTTCACCTGTTGCACCAACTACACCAACTTTCATATTCTCCCTCCTCTAAAATAAAATTGGCCTTCCGCATGGGAAGGCCAATATTTGAAATAATATTATATATAACATATTATCCCAAACGGCTCTCCGCATGCAATCATGCGACAGTCGCATAGGTATTCCCTATACAACCAGGCATGTAAGACGGGTAAATCTTACATCCTTCGGCAACCTCGCCTTTCACCTACCCCAAGCCTACCCAAGCGATAGGTAGATTACTCATCTCAGTTGCGCCTCCGTTTGTTCGTAAAACATATTAACTTTTCCGTAGTTTAACAAATTAAATTTAAGATTTATTTTCTTGGTAGTTATATTTATGTTAATACATTCATTTTATTTTTATTTTATTAACTTTTACCTTTATTCTTTTCATTCTCAAGCGTTCTATAAATCTAATAATTGGACATCTCATTTTCCATTTTTCAAAAAAAGTCATTATATCCTCCTGATTATTTTTTAATTTTGTTTAATATATTATATCACAAAATCTAAAATAAAAAAAGAGCAGGAAATCCTGCTCTTCCTGGCGGAGAGAGTGGGATTTGAACCCACGGACGGGTTGTGCCCGTCACACGCTCTCCAGGCGTGCGCCTTAGACCGCTCGGCCATCTCTCCATCTTCACAATATTAACTTTCCAACATATTTTATCATAACTTTTGCTTTTAGTCAAGTGTATAAATTAAACATAGGTTGTCCAAAAAGTTAAAATCGTTCAGACAGCTTGATTGCAAATCTTTAAAAATTATTCATTCCCAGCCGTCGTTCAGATTTTGCATCCATGCAAAAGCTTCACTCAAAAAAACATCCTGTTTTTTTGACGGCTTTCATTCATAATTTTTAAAGGCAATCTTCGAGTCTTCACTTCTTTTAAACTTTTTGGACAGCATAATTAAACATATTTAGAATATTTATTAAACTATAATGGTTTAATTTTTGATTCTAATTTTTCTTCAAATTCTTCATCATATTCAACTTCTATTATCTTACCATTTTTTAAACTAATAATATATCCTTTTTGAGGAATTCCAAAATCTTTTAAAAGATACATATAAAATTGTAATTGGAATTTATAATCTTCTATTTTATTTGGATTATTTAAATCAGAATATTTATAATCTAATACTTCTATATTATTATTTTCATCAAATACAACTCTATCGGGCACCCCGAAAATCATATATTCTCTGTCATTTATGACCTTTCTTTTTACTAATCTCCACTCTGTTTTAAAATTTTTATATGAAAATAATCTTTTTATTAAACTATTATCTAATTCTTCTGGTAATATTTTTAATTTTATTAAATTTTTTATCTGGCTAAAACTATTTATACTTTCCATTAAAGAATGTAATTCAGTGCCTTTTAGAATAAATTCCTGTTCTGAAAAGAAATCATTTAAATCTACTTTTATATAATTTTCATCGGTTAAATCTTCACTGTTTTCTTCTCTTTTTAATTCATTGATAATATATGTAGGAGCAATGTACTTTTTATATGCAAAATCAGTTAAATCTTTTAGATTTTCTTCTTTAATATCTTTTATTTTATCTTTTATCTTTTCTTCTTTGTGTTTTATTTCATATTTTAAATCGTTAAACGAGATAATATCTATCTTTTCATATTTTACCTTTTTAAATAAGTCTGATAGTGTATTTGATTTATTTTTTTCTTTTTCAACAATAATAGGAATTAACATTTCTTTTGGTCTTGTTATGGCAACATATAATAATCTTAATTCTTCTGTATCCTCTAAAAATTTATTAATGTCAAACATCTTTAAATACTTTTCACCAAGTTCTATTTTTATCTTATCTTGCATTGATAATGATGAAATATCCATGCTTTTTATTTTTTTCAAAAAAAGTTTTTTTAAAACAAAATATCTAATATTATTATCTGGAAGAGAAAATTCAACGCTTTCTGTAGAGATTTTCATATCTTCATCAATTTTTTCTTCGCTATCAATTTGTGATTTTTTATCTAATCCGCTTAAAATCACAATAGGAAATTCCAATCCTTTGGACTTATGAATGGTTAAAACTCTTACAACATTTTGTTTTTCATCTTCAATTGCCGCTTCGCTTTCTGTGAGTTCCGAGGTCTTTCTAAGTAATCTAATTAATTCAGAAAAAGAAACAGCTAAAGTATTATACTTTTCTGCTTCATTAATAAGCTTTTTAACATTAGCAATAGCATAATGTGAATCTGGTAAAATAGTCAATTTTGAAAAATAATTATTTTCTGTTATTAATCCTTTTAATATTATAGTTGGTTTTAAATAATATTTTAATTCTACATATTTTTTTAATACTTCGAGCCCTTTTCTTTCTGCTTTAGATAAAATATTTTCTTTCTCTGCTGTTTCATATAATGATTTATAATTCTTTTCTTTTTTGATTTTTACTAATTCATTCAATTTTTCAAAATTCATGCCAACCATTAATGACATCATATAACCTGTAAAATTAAAATCATTATGTGGATTTTGCACAGCATTCAAAGCCGAAAATACTGTTTGCACCTCATTTTTATTATAAAATGATTTACTACCTAATATATAAAATGGTATATTATATTTCTTAAAAGCATTTCTTATAGGTTCTTCGGAATTTTTGAGTTCTTTAACCAAAACAGCGATATCATTATATTTAATTTCTCTTTCTTCAAAAATTATCTTCCCATTTTCTCTTTTTCTAAATTTCATCTTTTTTCCAATTAAGGAATTTATAGTTTTAGCAATAGTTTCATATTCTACATAACCTTTATTATCTGTATTTTTAGAAACAAATATGTATTTTATTCTATATTTATCATCATTTCCAATTGAGGGAATAATATCATTTATAGTTTTCTTTTCATATTCTGATCTATCTTTATCTTCACTATATAATAAATTATTAAAAACATTTTTATATTCAGCATTATAATAGCTTTCTAATAATTCTTTATTAAATAAAACATCTTTAGAAAAAGCATTTGCAAACTCAACTATAGAAGCATTGGAACGTCTATTTACATTTAATTGAAATCTACTATTTTCATCAAATTCTTGTTCAGTTACAGCAAAAACAGATACATCAGCTCCTCTGAATCTATAAATAGATTGTTTTCTATCTCCCACATAAAATATATAATTATTATCATTATGAATCTTATCAAATAAAGCTTTTTGGAGAAAATTGGTATCTTGATATTCGTCAACTATTATATATTTAAATTTTCTTTGATATTTTTCTTTTATTCTTTCTTCATCAAGAGTTTCAAGTGTTTTGTCTAAAACGCCTTTAAAATCAAATTGATATTGGTCGTTGGTATATGAATAATATATCTCTTGAGCAATTAAAACCGCTATTTTAAATAACCATAATACATCATTGAAATCCTTATTAATCAAATCGAATTCTGGAACAGAACTTAATTTCATTTCAGTTCTCCAGTTTTTTAAAGTATCTGATAATACCTTTTTAAAAGTATCTAATTTCAATTCTTTAAGAATATATTTCAAAGAATTGGAAAATTTATCTTTGTTGTCAATTATTTCTTTTAAATATTTCTTGACTATAAATTTTCTGTCATTTAGGAAATTGGTTAATTCATCTAAATCATTTTCGGGGTTTTCATATAATTTAAATAATATTTTTAAAGTATTATATACAGCTTTTTCTATTTCTATTTCCATTCTTAATTCATTTATTATTGTAAAATTCGGATCAACTCCAATTACTATATTATTTTCTCTTAAGATTCTTGAGCAAAAACTGTCTATTGTCATTATCCAGGCTCTATTTAAATTAGTTTTTATTTGTCTCCAATATTTATAATTTTTTCCTTTTTCTAATTTTTTATCAACTTCTTCTAATATTCTTTCTTTCATTTCTCCTGCGGCTTTATTAGTGAATGTAACTGCTAAGATGTTTTGAATAATATCTGCATTATTTTCTTTTTCATATTTTTCTAATATTGCTAAATAGTATTGAGTTATGGTATATGTTTTTCCTGTTCCAGCAGAAGCAGATATGAAATAATTTTTATCTAAGTTTTTTTTCATTTCTTCTATATTTAAAGTATTAGACATTATTTCCCACCTCTATTACTATTAGTAATATGACCTCTATTACTTAAGGAATAATTTCCAGACCATAATAATAAACTGCATAGTTTATGATATTCACAATAGTTCCCATTTCCAACTATACAAGAATAGTATTTTTCATTTGAATTTTGTACATTATACCCTTTATCTTTTAAATAATCTAAAAACCTGAGTTTTAAATTTTTCGCTTCTTCAATAAATGCCGGTAAAAATTCAGAGTTTCTAATAGAATTAATAATATCATTAAACCAAATCTCGAATTCCCTTAAACTTATTTGTTCATAGGATGTGGAATTTCCGGGATATTTTATATATATAGATTCATTTTCTATTTTTATCCATTGCAATGATTTATATTTCCCATTTATCTCACTCATTGGTAAAAAATTGAGAAAAACAGAGTGATTTTTAATTTTCTCTCTCCACTCTTTATTATTCAATAAAATTAAATAATAGAAGAATAATTGTTCTGATTGAAAGCTGTTTTTGTTTTTATAATCAATAATAGAATAAGATGTTTTTTCTATTTTATTTAAAGGTTTTAATTCATTTTTTTTATTATATTCAAGACGCAAATCTTCATTTAAAATATCTATTCTATCTATTCTTGAAAATAAAGTATGATTGTTATATTCTCCAAAAATAGAATATTCACTTTTTAATACTTTATCATATAAGATCGTTTTTTCTTCTTTATTTTTTCCTCTTGAAGATCCGAAATAAATATATGAAATTATTAATTTTTCAATTACATTGAGAACTTCGACGGATATTTCTTCTATTTCAATTTCTTTTACTATTTTATATGTTTTTAATTCTTCAATCCCAGAGTTATCCCATACATCATATGCGATATTCTTTATTTCATCATATAATTCATCCATATTTTGTAATTTTGATTTTATTTCATTATAATTAGGATATTTATCAAATAATTTTTTCATTATTTTATGTTTTAAATTCCCAACATAAAAAACAGAAAAATCTTTATTTGTTTTTATTTTTGCTATATAACTTAAATAATATTTGAATGGGCAATCTACATATGTAGATATTTTATTATGACTGATTTCTCCAATATCATATTTATCATTTAATATCCACTTGTTATTATTCTTTTTATTATTTAACTCATTAACTTCTTTAATAATCTCATTAATTTCATCAATTTCAGAATCTAATTTATTGTATGTAAAATATAATGCAGCCTGATCAAATGAATATATTTCATCAGAAGTTTCTGGAATAATTTCTTCACTTTTTGAGAAGAAATTATATTCATGTATTTTAAATATTTTTTCAAAATCTTTTTCATATGGGGATGCAAGTATTTCTTCTCCGGAGAGTGTAGCTTTTGGATATGTGAAAATAACATTATCAGCAAAAATCATGGAAATGTATAAATTTTCCCTAAATTGCAATTCTGAAATTTTTGAGTAATTATTGTTTTCTGTAATATATGAAAGAAGAGGATTTACTCCAATAGAAGGATAATTGTTATCAG
Organism: Marinitoga aeolica; assembly: GCF_029910535.1. Lineage (NCBI taxonomy): Bacteria > Thermotogati > Thermotogota > Thermotogae > Petrotogales > Petrotogaceae > Marinitoga > Marinitoga aeolica. The sequence continues at coordinate 2,323,529 of NZ_CP069362.1, read as the reverse complement.
TAAAAGATACAAAAATCTTATATTTTTTATGTATAAATCTCGAATCATTTAAGCTAAATATTTCTACAGTATTGGAATATCTTTCAGATATTCTATATTTTTCTGTTTCTATTAAACTGGATAAAATATTATAGAATTTAGAAAGTTTAATATTACCTGTCACTAATTTTTCTAAATTTCTTTCCGTTTTTAATAATAGCTCTTGAAATTTATATAATGCATTTAATTCGCTTTCTACTTTTTCTATATTTTTGAAATTAATTATTCCTTTATCTATCCATTTGTTTAATAAATTTCTATAATAAGATAATTCAAAATCATTTTTATCTATTTCTTCTAATAAATCAAATAACGATTTGAATAATGAATGTACTTCTTCCAATTCTTCTAATTGTTTTTCAAGTCTTTCTTTTTCATCAGAGGAATTAAGTTCATTATTTATTTCATTTATTCTTATTTCTATAGTTTCCAACCATTTATTTCTTCTGCTATTCAAGGTGGATTTTGGAAAGTCATAGAATAAATTTAAATTTTTTAATATATTTTCTATTTCATCAATAGATAATGTTCTTTCACCCCCATAGCCTGTTTCTATTAGAGCTATTAAATCATTGATTTCATATCCAGAATATTTTGTTTTTAAAGGCAATAATAGTTTTGAAACAACCAAACTTTCTGAAAGAGGTATATCATTTTTCAATCTATAAGGTACATTTAACTCATCAAAAAACTCTGCAAATGAATTTGCAGTTTGGCTATCAGAAACAATTATTCCAAAATCTTGGGGTTCGTAATTTTCATATATAATTTTCCTTTTTATTTCTTTAGCAATATTTTCTATTTCCAAAATATTATTTTTAAATTGTGATTTAAAAAAATTGGTTTCAGAAAAAATGTTTTTTAAATCCCCTATTTTGCTATTAAAAATAAAACCATTATCTTTTAAAAATAAAAGTATTTTGTTTAGACTATCAAATGATTCATCATTTACAGGATTCCATGCCAAAAAATATACATTATCAAACATATCAAATAATGTTCTTAATACGTTCATTAAAATAGGAGGTAAATCAAAAAATCCTCCTATTACTAAAGTATTTCCTAATTTATTCTCTATTTTAGAAAATTCTTCGTAGAACCACTTATATACACTTATTTGATCATAATTTTTGTTTTCTATTTTTGAATTATCAAACTTTGCATTTAAAATATCTTCCAATTTTTCTTCTAAATGTTTATATAATTTTAATAAGCTATCATCACTTTCTATATCTTTATCTATTTCTGAATATAATTCATTTTTTTTAATAATCTCCTTATCGGATATTCTAGAGATTTCCCATTTTTTCTCAAAAATTTCTAGTAAATATTCAATTGACTGTTTGGATTTTGAAAGAGTTTTCAGATAATTTTTAAATTCAATATTATTTTTTTCTAATTCAATTAAATCTTCTAATTCTTTTGCTATATACGCTTTTAAGAATTCTCTATCTATAAAAAGTGAAGAAGGTTCGTATTTTTTAAATAATTCCACTATATATTGATTTATAACTCTAAATGCATCTCTGTTTAAGGTTTTGTCTATTTTTCGAGCAATATTTTCTGCTACTTGCTTTACATAATCACCTGATGGACCAATAAATAAAAAATTCAAAGGTTCTTTTTTATATAATGGTAATATAAAATCAGCAATTCTATTAAAATGTTCTTTTTCTAAATCTATCAATATTGCTTTTTTCATGGTTCACCTCTCGTTTTCAACTTTAAATACATATTAATAATAATTTTATTAAAAAAATTAACATTCTATCTTAATAAATTATATCATCTTATTTATAAAAGTCAAAGTGATGAAGTTATTATGCATAAAATAAAACTCCCTGCAAAAAGCAGGGAGCTTATCAATTATTTCTTATTTTTATTTTGATCATAACCTGTTAAATAAAAATCTATTCCTTGTGCTGCCTTGTGTCCATCAGCAATACCGTGAATAATATCCGGACCATGTACGATATCTCCACCAGCGAATAACCATGGAACACCAACAACATGATTATATTCATCAGTTTTTATTCTTCCTCTAACGATTTCGATTTTTTCTTTAATTTCTTCTGGTAAGTATGAATAATCCGGCATTTGACCTATAGATTCTACAACCATATCAGCTTCTATTTCTAATATTTGTGATTCATCATATTTTGGATTAAATCTTCTATTTTCATCGAATATTGATAAAACTTTCTTAAATCTTGCTTTTTTAATCTTATCGCCATCAGTTACTATTTCAATTGGTCCCCAACCTGGATGGAATATTACACCTTCTTCTCCACCTTCGTGTTTTTCATCCCAATCAGCAGGCATTTCATCTAATGTTCTTTCTAAACTTACAACATGTACTTCAGATTTTCCATATTCAATATTTTGTAATCTAACCATTGTTCTGGCAACGTCCATAGCAACGTTACCTCCACCAATAACAACTAATTTTTTAGGAATATATGGTTTTGGTCCATCTCCTATAATGTAATATTTCATTTCTTTTAATACAACCATAGCTTGTTTTACCATTGGATGTTCTGTTCCAGGAACTCCAGTTGATCTTCCCAATGTAAACCCTGAAGATAGGAAAACAGCATCATAGTTGTCTTTTAATTCTTCTAAAGTTACGTCTACACCAACTCTTGTATTTAATTTGAATTCTACGCCAAGCGATTCAATATATTTCCAATCTTTTTCAAATGATTCAAGAGGTAACCTATATACAGGACCACCGTAATTTAGAACACCACCAGGTCTTTTTTCTGCTTCAAATACTGTAACTTTGTATCCCATTAAAATTAAGTAATATGCTGCTGATAAACCTGCTGGACCCCCACCAACTATAGCTATTTTTTTATCTACTTTTTTGATTATTTGTTGTTCATGTTTTAATACTTCATGATATTCTTCAGCAGGAATTTGATCAACAATGTATCTTTTTAACCATCTTATTGAAACAGCTTCTCCTCTATGACCTATAGTACATGCTGTTTCACATCTGTGAGTACACATTTTACCACAAACTAAAGGTAATGGATTTGTTTTATATAACCATCTTAAACCTTCTTCTACATTATCATCATATACTGTTCTAATATAGTCTGGAATATCCATATGTGCTGGACATGTTTTTGTACAAATTCCACAATCAACACATCTTGCGGCTTCTTCAATAGCTTGTTGTTTTGAGAAACCTTTTACAACTTCAAGGAATGTTTTCTTTCTTGTATCTGCATCTAATATTTCCATTGGAACTCTTTCTAAATCCAACAATTCTGAATCTTCTGTTCTTTGATATGCTTTTTCAACTTCTATATGATGTATTCCATCTTCTTTTGGTAAAAAGAAGAATGAATTTGGATCTTTTGATAAATGAACATATTCCTTTGACATATTCAATGAACCTGTAGTACAAATATCAACACATAATCCACAGAAGGTACATCTTCCATAATCAAATGCAGGTCTTTCTGGTTTTGAGCCTTCTTCATCTGGTAATTCTGGAATTCTTATCATATTAATAGCTTCTGCAGGACATATTTTAGAACATGTTCCACAACCTATACATTTTTCCCAATCATTTGTATGAAATCCTCTATAATTATCTGCAGCTTCTCTTGGATTATCTATTATATCTTCTAGAGGTAAAGTTACAGGTTTCTTAGTTAAATATTTCCAAGCTTTTGCTGGTGAAAAGAAACTTTTATTTATTTCAGACATTTTCTCACCTCACCTACCTATCAATTTCTGGAGCACATACGCCCATAGTATCTAACCAGATTGCAACATCATCAATTCTTGTGCCTGGTAAATATTTTTCAATTCCTAATAATCCTTGTGGATATGAAGCTCCTCTAACTGCAATTCTATATGGCATATTTGAACCATCAGATACTATATAATATCCGTATTCTCCACGAGCACATTCAATATGACTGAATACTTGTCCCTTAGGTACTCTCCATCTTAAAGCACTACCTCTTGAAATCCTTGCTCTTACTGGACCTTCTTTTGGCATTTTATCTAATACCTGTCTGATTATTCTAATACTTTGCTGTATTTCTTTATATTTTATAGTTAATCTGGTATATGCATCTGAATATGTTGCAGTTGGTACTTCAAATTCTACTTCATCGTATCTTGCATATGGATCAACTTTTCTTATATCATATGGTTTTCCTGAAGAGGATCTTAGGCCTATACCTGTAACTCCTAATTCCCAACAAACTTCTTCAGGTAAAACAATATTATCTACTGTTCTTGCTTGAACCATTGGATTTTTTAAGATTAAATCATCATATTCTGGCAATCTTTTTTCTAGGTAATCTAAGAAATTTTCTATTTTCTTTTCAATTCCTTTTGGTAAATCTTTTCTTACTCCTCCAGGAACAATATACATGTGATAAACCCTTGCGCCTGTTATTTCTTCAAAAATATCAAGTATTAAATCCCTATCAGCAATTGCCCAGTTTGGACCTGTATATAATCCTGTAGGACCACCTATTCCACCTAAAGACATTAAGTGATTTGCAATCCTTGCTAATTCTAAAATAATCATTCTTATCCAATGAGCTCTTTCAGGAACATCTACTTTAGCTAATGTTTCAACACCCATTGCATAAACCATTTCATTTATATCAGGTTCAGGAACACAAATTCTTGGTATTAAAGCAAGATTATTCATCCATAATCTTCTTTCCATCAATTTTTCAAATCCACGATGAAGCATACCAGGTAATGGTCTTGCTTTTTCTACAATGTCACCATCTACATATAAATGAACACTAAAGTTACCATGCATACCTGGATGATTAGGACCTAAAAATAATTTCACCTGTCTTTTCATTCTGCTTCACCTTCTTTCGGAATGAAATCAACTTTATATTCTCTAACATCAAATTTCTTCTTTGAATATGCTAATGGATCAAAATCTTTTCGCATTGGTGGTAAATCATCCCATAATTCAAGGAATAATTCTTTTTCATGATTTGGATTACCTTCAAATTCTACTCCAAAAAATTCATGAACATCTCTTTCATACATTTCTGCACCAGGATAAATATTTATAACTGTTCTAAATTTAGGATTATCTCTATCAATTTTTGTTCTTACTTGAATAGTTATTGAATTATCCCAATTCATTAGTATATATACTAATTGAAATTTATTTTCTTTTATCCAGTCTACACATGTAAGTATCGTTAATTGCTTCCAACCTTGAGATTTTAAATAAGCCAAAGCAGAGTGTACTTCTTCATTTTTAAAATCTATAGCAATTTGATTCTTTTTTACTATTTCTGTGTTTTCAGGATTAAATCTAGATTTTATATCCTCAATTATATTATTCATGAAATTCATCTTTTACATACACCTCCCCAAGGGCGCGAACCTGATTCTTTTTGTACCAATCATAATATTTTTGATATCTTTTCCAACCAAGAGCCTCACCTTTTTTAATCATATCCATTAATTTTTTAAATCCACTCATTACAGCTTCTGGTCTTGGCATACATCCCGCAATATATAAATCAACTGGTAAATAATAATCTAATCTGGAAATAACTGCATATGAATCATAATAAACTCCACCATTTAATGTACATGATCCAAAACCTACTACATATTTTGGATTTTGCATTTGTTCATATGTATAAATAATTCTTCTTAAAGTTTTTACACTTAAATATCCAGTTATTAATAAAACATCTGCTTGTCTTGGAGTAGCCATTGGAGCCATACCAATTCTTTCCATATCAAATCTTGATGTCATTGTTGGAGGCAATTCCATAGCTCCACAACCTGTACAATAGTGAAGCATCCAAATAGATTTACTTCTGAATATATTTCCAAATTTTTCCCAGAATGTCAATGTATCTCTACAATCCAATTCATTAACATCTATTTCATTTATTTTTTCATTTTCATTTAAAGCCATATGCTCACCCCCAAACCGGTGAATATTATAATTGCTGTTTGAATAAATGCTAATGCTAATGGAACTTTATAATAAAATGTTACTAATTGATCAATTTTAAACCTTGCAACTACAGAAGCAATCATGGTTGCTAACATATATACTACAAAATATTTAATTAAGAAAGTAATTATAGTTCCTCCGCCCATAAATAAATTTACAAATAGGCCTACTTCTACAAAAGTTGCAAATTCATGTTGTAACATCAACATTCCTAAATGTTTTCCACCATATTCTACCAATGGACCAGATGCTATTTCAGCTGGAGCTATAGGTGTATCAAATGGTTTTTTACCTAACATACCCATTAATGATATAAATCCAACAATTACACCTAAAGGCATTCTGAACATATTCCATCCCATTATACCCATAGTTTGTTGTGCTTCTGCAATTGCGTGAATAGAAGCAGTTTTATTTGCATATATTATTCCAAATACAGTCATAATATATGGTAATTCATATCCTAGCATTTGAGTTAATGCTCTCATAACACCAATACTAGCCCATGGGTTTCCTGAGCCAACTGCACTCATAGCCATACCCAAAGAACCTATTGCTAATAAATAAACTATAACAAAAAAGTTATCAAGATTTTTGAAAACAATTAAGTTTCCAGCAGGAACAAAAATTAATGTTGCAATTGTTCCACCTAGAGCCATTAAAACACCAAAATCATATATAAATCCGTGTGATATTGAACTTTTACTCCATGCTTTAAACAAATCTATAAAATTTTGGTACCAAGGTGATCCAACTCTTCTATGAATTCTGGCTGTAACCTTTCTTTGAATACCAGATAATGTAATCTGCCAAAAAAATGCTAATAGTAATAAAGCTACAGCTAAAAAGAATGTGCTCATATTTTATCACCCCACATTATTATTGCAGTCATCACTAACGAAATCCAAAATACAGTAAATGCAGGATTTTCATTAAAGAACCATGTTTTTACTAATAATCCAAATTCGTGGAATCTCAATGCAATTGCATCATAAAATTTCTCTACCGAAGGATGATTTTTATATAATCTTTCAAATGGTGCGTAATAGTTTGATGAATAATGATATTTGTCAGGATCATAAATAAATTCTCCACCGGTATATGTATCCATTAAATCCACTGATTTTGCTTTTGGTAATACAAAATAAATTACAGCTGCAATAATGAATCCAATAGTAAATACGAGAGTTACAATCCATGAATCCCACATACCATTAGGAGTTAATATTTTAGTTCCATCAATTTGAAGTGGAGTTAATCCAATAGTTTCTTGTATTTTTGCAATGTATTTTAACATTAATCCTGGATATACACCATATAATATTGTTAAACCAGACATTATTAACATTGGTAATTGCATCCAAAATGGAACTTCTTTTATTTCTTTGTGTTTAGGAGATAATTGACCTAAAAATGCTCCAGCTAATGGTCTGAATACATACATAAATGATCCTACACTACCAAAAAATGCTGCAAAAGCGATGAACATATTTCCTTTTCTCAATAAACCTTGATATATTAACCATTTTGAAGCAAATCCACTCATTGGTGGTATACCAGCTAATGAGATAATTGCAACTAAGTATGCTGTAAAGGTTACAGGCATTCTTTTGATTAATCCACCCAATTCAGATATTTTTGTGGTTCCTGTTCTATATGCTACTGCAGCAAATGAAAGGAACATTGCACCTGAAGCCATAGCATGATTAAATACATGCATCATACCACCTGCAAATCCTGTTTGATCAACCATTGCCAAACCTATTAAAATATATCCACTGTTACTTACTGTTGAATAAGCTATAAGTTTTTTTGCATCATCTTGTTTTATAGCCATTAATGTTCCAATGATAATACTTATTGCACCAAGAATCATTAATATGTAATTTTCATATGGATTATTTATTATTTGTACATGATTTGCAAAAACTTTTGATGTTGGTAATACTGCAGTCATTAAAAACGCTACAAAACCACCCATTTTTACAAGACCACCTGATAATACAGGTGAGAATGTGTGTGGTGCATTACCATGAGCTATAGGTAACCATGTGTAAAATGGGAAAATACCCAATTTCGTTAATCCTGCCATTACTATTAAAAAGAAGAATAATACTGCAAATTTAGGATCACTTGACATATTTTGAATATTTGATTGAATATCAAATGTTCCATATTTTACATTAAGCATTAAAATTGCATATAACATTGCAAAAGAACCTATTGTACTAATTCCATAATATACAACAGATGCTCTTCTTGATTTACCTAAAGGAATAATAAACATTGATGACCAAACAACTAATTCCCAGAAAATAAATAGTGTTAAAAAGTCTTTTGCATAGAATACACCTAAAGTACCACCTAAAGATAATAAATAAAATAGGTTATATGCTGAAGGGTGTATTACTTTTTCCATCCAATATGGATTAAAGAATGAAACCATTGAATATACTAAAACCATTACAATAGAGAAAAACCATGCATAATTAGAAGTTACTAAATTCAATGAATAATTTCCATAATTAAAAACGTTAAATACTTCTCCTGATGAATCTTTTAGTGAATAAACATAAAATAAAGCTACCAAAGAAATAATTACAGTAAGCCATGCTCCAGCTTTGTTATTTACTTTACTTACAAAATAGGTTACTAATCCGCCTAATAATATGAACAATATTAATGTATTCAAAGCCATGTCACATCCCTCCCGGTATATTGGAAAGGTAATTGCTTATACCTTGTGTTATGAATTCTGGATTAACACTTATATAAATGATAAATAATCCTATAATAACTGCTAACACAGCATAAGCAAATGTGTTTTCCAAAGAAAGTTTTGTTGTATATTCGTCTTTTGATTCTTTTCCTTCTTCTCCAGGGTTCCATAATTTAACTAGCATTCTAATATAATAAATTCCTTCTATTAAACTGGAGAATAAAATAAATGCTGGTAACCAATAGCTATTGATTTTAAATAAATTTGTTAAAGCAAATATTTTTACATAAAATCCATAGAATATTGGCAATCCTACTAATGATAATGCTGCTATACTAAAACCAAAACCTATTAATTTATGTTTTTTAAATAATCCCTGTAATTTTTCAACATTATCTGTTCCTGTATAAACATACATCGCTCCAGCTATTGTAAACATTACTAATTTAGCAAAGGCATTATTAGCAACTTGCATCATTGCTCCGCCAGTTATTCCAGTTAAAAATAAAGTTGCAATTAATCCAGCTTGTCCAACACTTGAAAAGGCTAATGTACTTCTGATATTTTTTTGTGAAAATGCAGCTATTTCGCCAAAAATAAATGTGGATACTGTTACTGCAAGCAATATAGTTTTTAATGTGCCATCTAATGTAAATACATTTGTAAATAATCTTCCAAATACCATAATAGCTGCTGTTGCATATGCAGAAGCAAATATTCCACCATTTAAATCATTTGCATTTCCATAAACACCTTTAACCCATCCATTAAATGGAATTAATTTTGCTTCAACGGCAAAACCTGCAAATATAAACGTGATTGATAATAAAAGTACATTGTTATTTACTAAATGTAATTTTGATGCCATATCTGACATATTTAATGTTCCTACTGTTGAATATAAGAATATAATACCTAATAAATATAAATTAGAACCTAATGCACCTAAAATAATATAGTTGAATGTACCTTTATATTTTTTTGTCATTGTTGACATTATATATGCTGATATTGATGCTATTTCTAAGAAAACAAATAAATTAAATAAATCTCCAGTTAATAACATACCATTCAATGATGCCAATGAAACTAATAATAATGTTGAATATTTTTTTACTGATGGTAAAGAAGATACTACTGAGAATGCAAATACAATGTTTAAAATTATTAATCCAAATATTGAATATTGATCTGCAACTAAGTTAATACCGAAAGGAGGTTTCCAACCACCAATTATTACTTCAGTTTCTTTGAGGAAAAATGCAGATATTAAATTAAATAAAATTCCAAGAATTAGAAAACCTTTGTCTGCTTTTTTAAACATTACTGATAAAAATGCAAATAATAATGGTATCGCAATTAATAAGACAGGATTAATCATCGCTTTCACTCCCTATCTCGTCCATTTCCAAAGTTCCATGTTTTTCATATATTTTCCTTACAACTGTTAAAGAAAGTGCTGTAACTCCAACACCAATTACAATAGCTGTAAGTACTAATGCTTGTGGCAATGGATCTACGAAATTATTATTTGTTGATGTAGCGCCTTTAAATAAAATTGGAGCAATTCCATCTTTTACATAACCTGTTGAAACAATAAACAAATTAACTCCAACTTCCAAAACATTTAAAGCTACTACTAATTTAATTAAGTTCTTTTGAGTTAATAATCCATATATTCCTATTAATATTAATCCAATAAATAAGTATTGTATCATTTATTTCCCCTCCTCTGAGAGAAAATCTGAGATTAAATTTGAAAGCTCAGATCCTACTTTTAATCCAACAAAAATGTATATTATTGGAACAATTCCTGCACTAAATAAGTTTCCTACAACTCCTGTTGGTAAGAAATTGTATAAGAAATAACCACCTAAGGATAATCCTAATAACCCAAAAATCAAATATAAACTTCCAGCTGTACCTTCCAAAAATTTAAATGCTTTAACTTTAGTTTTGAATTCATCATCTGAAATGTAAAACAATAATACAGCTGATGCAATCATAGAACCTCCTGGGAATCCTCCACCAGGTGTTAAATGCCCATGAATGAAAATATATACACCTGTAATTAATATTATTCCTGCAATAACCCTGACTGCAGATCTTAAAATAAAATTAGGTGGTGTTTTGAATTTCATTCTTGATTTTCCACTTAACAACAATCCAACACCTAAAGCTGAAACGAATAATACTGTAACTTCTCCTAAAGTATCAAATGATCTGTAGTTTACAACTATTGATGTAACCATGTTTGCTGAACCACTTTCGGCATCTTTAGTTTGATTATATATAACTTCGGATTCATTTCCATTAACACTCTTTTTTATAAATTTATTTGAAACTCTTTCTGATAATTTTGCTTCTCCAAATTTTGGAAATAGGTTTCCATTACCAGTAGAATATAAATTTGAATAAATGAAAAATCCTAAAACACCAACTAATAATACCGCAATAACTCTTTTCATCATTTTTTATCACCAGCCTTTTTTAAAGAAAAAAGGGTAAAGATAAACACTGCAGTAACTAAACCTGATCCTATTACAGCTTCTGTAATAGCAACATCTGGAGCCTTCATAAATACAAATGAAACTACTGATAACATACTTAAAATAGATAAATAAATAATTGAATTTATTAATTTTTTTGATTCAATAGCCATGAATGCAAATATTAATAAAGCAAATCCAACAATAATTTCAATTATCTGCATTTTCATCACCTCTACTTTGGTAGAGTTCGTCTAAATCATTTTTAACTACTTTAAATGGTTTTGCACCATAAATATAAGAAGCTTTTGCTAAAACAGAACTTCCTACAGGGTTTGTAATTGTCAAAAATACTACAATTAATAAAGTTTTTACAAACCATTCAGGTTGAGCTATCCCAACACCTAAAACTAAAGAAAAAGTACCTAATGTTGTAGCTTTAGTTGCAGCTTGAAGTCTATTATACACATCTGGCATTCTGTATAATCCTAAGCCACCAAGAACATAGAAAAGAGCACCTATTATCATTAATATATATCCTATAGCACTCATTTTTTCCCCTCCAAATAACGGGCAATAACAACTGTTTCTAAGAATGATAAAGCCCCATAAACTAATGCAATGTCTAAATATAAATCACTTTTTAAAAGAAATGCTATAAAAACTATTGATCCTGTTATTATTACATTTAAAGTATCTACAGCTACTATTCTATCTGGAGTTGTAGGACCAAAAACTAATCGTAAAACAGAAAAAAATGCTCCTATGATTATTAAAGTACCTATCAAAATATTCATCTATAAATCCCTCCCAAAATTTTCTCAAATTTACTTGAGACATGTTTTTGATATTCTTCGGGAGTTTCACCTTTTACATCAATCCAATGAATATAGATATAGTCATCGTCTGCATCAATAGATAAAGTACCAGGAGTTAATGTAATAGAATTTGCTAAAGTTAATTTTCCAACATTTCCTTTCAGTTTTGTAGGAATCTTTACAAAACCAGGATTTAAAGGTAACGCAGGATTTAAAACCCTTGCTGCAACATCAAAATTTGCCTTTATCATTTCTACTATAAAAACTGGTACATAAACAAAAATGAAGACAAATAGTTTTGGTATAATTGTAAAATCAAAAGAATAGTCAACTACTTTTGAGATTACTCCAGCCAAAACCAGAGAAACTATCAAACCTGTGAGTAATTCTGCACTGCTAAAACCTGTTAAAGCAATCCAGATAACCCACAGGGTTAGAAAAGTTGATAAATACTTTTTCAAAATACTCCCTCCTTTTGAAATATTGTTTGTGAAAAAAATCTTTATTTTTATCAAAAGATATAGTATACTAATTAATTTTATGCTTTTCTTATAATATTATTAGCTTCTTTGAGCTCTTGTGAAATTATTCTTTTTCCATCGGATAAAAGTTCTAAAACCAAATTATGTTTTAATTTACAATAAACTATGTTACCTTTTTTCTCTTTTAAAATAATACCGTTTTCTTCTAAAAGCTTTAGATGTTGAGATATACTGGATTGGCTTGTATTTAATTTCTCTGTAATTTCTAAAACTGATAATTTTTCTTTACTTAGAAGCTTGATTATTCTTAATCTAATCGGGTGAGATAAACATTTAAAAACATTAGATATCAACTTACATTCATCCAAAATATCATCTCCCTATTTAAAGATTAATGGAAAAAGAATATTAGAAAATTCTAATATTATTATAATACAAAAACCTCAATTGCTAAAATAAAGATTTATAATTATAATTGAGAATAATACATTTTAATTATTATTAATTAGCAATAATCAAGAAAATATACAAAAAAAATAAAAAAGAGCGTTTTTTACGCTCTTTAATTGTATCTTTACAGCTTTTTAAATGAAGACTTTTTTTATCAGTATTAAATATTTCTAAATATTAATGGCATCACCTGTTTTTTTCTAGACACTACACCTTTTAAAAAAGGAATATTTCTTTCAAATTTACATTTAAATATTTTTTCTGCTAATTTGTGTTGTCCAGCGACGAAAATATAAGATCCCTCTTTCAATACATCGGTCAATAAAAAAAGGAATAATATATAATTTCTTTCTTTTGCCATTTTTTTCATACTTTTAAGAATTTCATCCTTTTTTGTTAATAACTCTTCTGAAGCAATAACTTCAATTTGAGAAACTGCAATTCTTCCCCGGGAAACCCTTGATTCTTTAAGATCAAGAGTTAATATTTCTTTTTCAGAAAAACCTTCAAGGTTAGTTTTTGCCCTATACATTTCTATTCCATATTCTATAGGATCTATTTCTAAGTATTTTGCAATTTCATTAACCACTTTTTCATCTTCGAGAGTTGTAGTAGGGGATTTTAATATCATTGTATCTGATAATATTGCTGACAACATTAATCCAGCAATCTCTTTTGGAGGTTTAATATTATTTTTTTTATATAAATCCCAAATAATAGTATTTGTAGAACCTACTGGCCTTATATGGGCAGTAATAGGTAATCCTGTTTCTAGTCCTCCCAACCTGTGATGATCAACAATTTCTAATATTTCTGCTTCTTCTATTCCATTTACAGTTTGTGATTTCTCAGAGTGATCAACCAGTATTACTTTTTTAGGTTTTGGTCTAATTAAATCATGTCTGGTAAGAATTCCTTTTACTATTCCATCTCCATCTATAACTATGGCAATACCTTTTTTATCCTGCATCAAATCTTCTTCAAAATCTTTTAATATTTCGTCAGGATGTATTGTGAGTGGATTTCTTTCCATAATCCTCTCAACATGAGTACTTAATCGTAATAATCTACCTGTTACATAAGTAGGATGAGGGGAAATAACTATAGGGATTTTTTTATTTTCTGCAAGTTGAACGATCTCTTCATCTGGAATAAAGCCACCGGTTATAATTAAACAACTTACTTCTTTTTCAATAGCTATTTTTTGAACATCTTTTCTATTTCCAGTAATTAACACATCATCCTTTTTTACATATCTTTTTACTTCATTTGATGTCATTGCACCAATTATAGGACATCCTTTTAAATTTTTATTTTCATCTCCAACTATCAATTTCCCATTCATTGTTTTTATTATGTCTTTTACTTTAGGAGGATTTTCTTCCAGAGTAAAGTTTTGTATTTCCTGTAAAAAATTTCTGGCTAATTCTCTTTCTGTTAATAATCCTATAAGTTTTTTATTTTTATCTACAATAGGAATACTTTTCACATGTTTTTCAAGCATAGTATTTCCTATTTCATATATTGTCGATTCTTTATCAGCAACAATAACTTCTTCAACCATTACATCTTTTACTTGAATATAAACATGATCTAAAAATTCTGGTTGTGGAATGTTGAAACGTTTTAAAACAAAACTACTTTCAGGATTTATTTCTCCCAATCTATAAGGTACATAATGATTTTCATTATCAAGTTGATTTTTTAAATACGCATATGAAATAGCTGAAGCAATACTATCTGTATCAGGTCTTTTATGTCCAATAACATAAACTTTTCCTTTCATATTTCCCCTCCAATTTTAATTTAACGGAGATATTATATCATAAATAAATATATTTTCAAATAATAAATCGACATCAATTAAGATGTCGATTTATTATTAGTTATTCTTCAAATTTTTTTAATTCTCTATTGAATTTTCTTTCTTTTTCCAGCTTTTTTAGCTCTTCCTCAACCTCTTTTGCACCTTCTTCATAATATTTTTCTTCTTCAGGATCTAATTCTTTTAATAATCTTAAAAATTCACCTGCATGAACTCTTTCTTCATTTGCAATATCTGTTAGCACTTCTTTAGCTAGTTCATTATCTATAGATTCTGCTAACTGCATATACATTTGAACGGCTTCATATTCAGCTGAAATAAAAAATCTTATAGCTCTGATTAGTTCTTCTTTACTTAATTTTTTATCATTTTTTAATCCAGAAAATGGATTTGCAAATTCAGGCATGCCATCCCCTCCTTTATTCATTTTCACCAAGTAAAATTGTTATACTTGCTTTTTTAGTTAAATTTATATGTTTTGTAGCACTTGGTGTTGTATTCCATAATTGAGTTACGTCATCATCTCCCGGTTAAAATTATATCACAAATAAATAAAAAATGATGGCTAAAAGCCATCATGGTATATCTATAATAAATAAATAAATATTATCAGGATTATTTTTATTTATTATTTCTTCAAAATATTTATAATCATCTATATGTTCAAATTCATTTCCGTCATGATAAACTAATCTCCATTCTTCTGGGTAAGCATATGAACCATTTTCATATCTTCTTATATTTTCTTTTAATTGATTCAATATAAAATCATCTTCAGGAACTTTTCCTTCAAATCTTACAATCATATTTTCTGAAGCTTTTTTTAATCCATCATACATAGAAATCATTTCTCTTACTGTTTCTTCAAATAATTTTTTTTCTTTGGAATAATTAATACATGAAGAAACATTATGGTCACCATATCTTCCAGCTCTTTTAGATGCTTCAATATATGCTTCGTTTTCATTTTCAACAATTAAAATCAATCCATATGTATACATGAAATTCCTCCTTCTATTATATAGATTAAGGCGGGAGAACCCGCCTTAATTATATCATAACCATTCTCTTTCAAAGTATTCCGTATGTAACAAGTGATGTGACTTTTCGCTTAATGGTTTTCCTAAAAATTCTTCATAGATTTTCTTAATTGCAGGATTTTCATGTGATTTTCTAATAGGCTTATTTCTATCAATTTTATTTATTGCCTCAGTTCTCTTTTTAATTATATTGAAGTCTCCATGATGATAAGGTTGTCCTCCACCACCAACACAGCCGCCAGGACATGCCATTACTTCAATCATGTGTACTTCTATTTTTCCTTCCTGAATATCTTCTAATAATTTTCTTACATTACCTAATCCGTGAGCTATACCTACTCTAACAGTTGTTCCTTTTATATCAACTTCAGCTATTCTTACACCTTCATAACCTCTAACCGCTTCAAAATCTACATTTTTAAGTTCTTCACCGGTAATCCATTCATAAGCAGTTCTTAAAGCAGCTTCAGCAACACCACCGGTTCTACCAAATATATCAGCAGCACCTGTTGATTCACCTAATGGACTATCATATTCTTCTTCTGGTAAATTTTGGAAGTTAATACCAGATTCTCTAATCATGTCTGCCAATTCTCTTGTTGTAATTACATAATCAACATCTTGATACCCAGAATCTCTTAATTCTTCTCTATTTGCTTCATATTTTTTTGCTAAACATGGCATTATTGAAACGACAACAATATCTTTAGGATCTATACCAGCTTTTTGAGCATAATATGTTTTAGCAATTGCACCAAACATTTGTTGTGGCGATTTTGCAGAAGAAGGCATTTCCAATAAATTCGGGAATTGATGTTCTAGGAATTTAACCCATCCTGGACAACAACTTGTTAACATAGGTAAATATCCACCATTTTCTAATCTTTCTTTGAATTCTGAAGCTTCTTCCATGATTGTTAAATCGGCAGCAAAGTTAGTATCAAAAACCTTATCAAAGCCTAAAACCCTTAATGCAGCAACTAATTTTCCTGTTGAAATAGTTCCTGGTTCATATCCGAATTCTTCACCAATCGCAACCCTAACTGCAGGGGCTGTTTGAACAACTACATGTTTTTTAGGATCTTCTATTACATCCCATACTTGATCTATATATGATCTTTCAACCAATGCACCAGTTGGACATACAGCAACACATTGACCACAGAAAGTACAAGCAGTGCTTTCTAAAGACCAATCAAAGGTTGGTTTTACAACAGCGTCAAAACCTCTATCCACTGCTGATAATACACCTACTGTTTGAAATTCATTACACATTGTCTCACATCTTCGGCACATAACACATTTATTTGGATCCCTAATTATTGCTGCAGATATATCTTTTTTATGTACAGACATTTTTCCAAAATATGGATTATTATGAATATTTAATTCTGCTGCTAAGTCCTGTAATTCACATTCTCCATTTTTAGGACATTTTAAACAGTCTTGGGGATGATCAGATAATAATAACTGAACTGCAGTTCTTCTTGCTTGAATTGCTCTTCTTGAATGAGTCTTAATAACCAAACCATCTGCAACAGGAGTTGCACATGCAGGTGCTAAATTTCTTCTACCTTCTATTTCAACCATACATACTCTACATGAAGCAGGTTTATTTTCTATTCCGATATCATCCAATTTCATGTAACATAAAGTAGGAACATAACCTCCTATTGATTTTACAGCATCTAAAACTGTATAATTTTCTGGTACTTCAACTTCCTTACAATTTATAGTAATTTTTGGCATATTTCTTCCTCCTTCCTATATCTTTTCAATAGCACCAAATCTACATGTTGCATAACAAGCGCCGCATTTGATACATACTTCTTGATCTATTTCATGAGGATTTTTAATTGATCCGCTAATAGCTTCAACAGGACAAACTCTTGCACACGCTGTACAACCCACACATTTATCTTTATCGATTTTATATGTAATTAAATTCTTACATACACCTGCTGGACATGTTTTATCCAATACGTGAGCTTTATATTCATCTTTAAAATAATGCATTGTAGATAATATTGGGTTAGGTGATGTTTGTCCTAAACCACATAATGCAGAATCTTTTATAGTTTTTCCTAAAATTTCCATTCTTTCTAAATCTTCCATTGTTGCTCTACCAGATGTAATTTTATCAAGTATTTCTAATAATCTTACATTTCCTATTCTACATGGGGTACATTTACCACATGATTCTTCTACAGAAAATTCAAGATAAAATTTTGCAACATCTGGCATACAGGTATTTTCGTCCATAACAATCATACCACCAGAACCCATCATAGATCCTAAAGCAGTTAAAGTGTCAAAATCTATCGGTGTATCTAAATATTCAGCTGGGATACATCCTCCAGATGGCCCACCAGTTTGAACAGCCTTGAATTTTTTATTATCTCTAATTCCTCCACCTATATCGAATATTACTTCTCTTAATGTTGTTCCCATAGGAACTTCTACAAGACCAACATTATTAACTTTACCGGCTAAGGCAAATACTTTTGTTCCTGGTGATTTTTCTGTTCCTAAGCTTCTGAACCACTTTGCTCCTTTTAACATTATTGGAGCTATATTTGCAAATGTCTCAACATTATTAATAATAGTTGGTTTTCCCCACAATCCTTTATTTGCTGGAAACGGTGGTTTTGTTCTTGGCTCACCTCTATAACCTTCTATAGAAGCTAATAATGCAGTTTCCTCTCCACACACAAAAGCTCCAGCTCCCAATCTAATTTCTAAGTCAAATGAAAAGTTTGTTCCAAATATATTTTCTCCTAATAACCCATATTCTTTCGCCTGTTTTATTGCATTTTTTAATCTTTTAACAGCTAATGGATATTCAGCTCTTATATAAACATACCCTTGATTTGCTCCAATAGCATAAGCAGCTATCGCCATACCTTCTATTACAGAATGTGGATCTCCTTCTAAAACCGATCTATCCATAAAAGCTCCAGGATCACCTTCATCAGCATTACATACTACATATTTTATCTCTCCTTTAGCTTTTTGAGCAAATCCCCATTTTAATCCTGTTGGAAATCCACCTCCACCTCTACCTCTTAATCCTGATTCTCTTATTTCCTCAACAACTTCTTCTGGAGTCATTGATAATGCTTTAGCTAATGCTTGATAACCATCATTTGCTATATATTCGTCAATATCATCTGGATTAATTAAACCAGCATTTCTTAATGCAACTCTTATTTGTTTTTTATAAAAAGGCATCTTTTTAGATTCATCAATTTTTTCTTTTTCAGTTGGTTCTACATATAATAATCTTTGTACTTTTCTACCTTTTATTATATGTTCATTTACTAATTCTTCTGCATCCTCTGGTTTAACTCTAACATAAAAAGTATTATCGGGTAAAAATTTAACTATAGGTCCTTGTTCACAAAAGCCAAAACAACCTGTTCTAACTATTTGTACATCATTTTCCAATCCATTTTCTTTTACCAATTTTTCCATATTGTCTTTTATTAACTCACTCTTTGAAGAGGTACATCCCGTACCGCCACATATTAAAACATGATATTTATATGATGACATTTTTATTCCCTCCTTACTCGTTAATTGATTTGTGAGTTTCCCCTATAATCGAATCTTGCAATAACTCTCCATTTAAAATATGCTTTTCTATCAATTCTCTAGCTTTATCTCCTTTTATTTTTCCATATAATATCGGTTCTTTTCCTGGTTCATTAACTTCCACAGTTGGTTCGGCATGACAATAGCCCATACAACCTGTTTGAATAACTCTGATATTATCTAAACCTTTTTCCTCTATAGTTTCCATTAATTTTTCAAAAGTTTCTTTCGCACCTGCTGCAATTCCACATGTTCCCATGGCAACTTTTAATGTAATAACATTTTCTTTATCGGCAACTTTTCTCAAAAATAATTTATTTTTAGCAGCTTCTTTTTGTTTTAATAAATCTTCCAAACTTTTAATTTTAGGCATAAAATTCCCTCCTTATTTATCCTTTTCTCTATATTCTTTTATTAATCTTTTTACATCTTTAGTAGTGAGTCTTCCATGAACTTCGTCACCAATCATAACAACTGGTGCTAATCCACAAGCTCCTACGCATCTTACAGCATGAATACTAAATAATCCGTCTTCAGTTGTTTCATTTTCTTTGATTCCGAGTTGTTTTTTAAATTCTTCTAAAATATCTCCAGAACCCCTGACATAACATGCAGTTCCTAAACAAATATTAATAGGATATTTCCCTTTTGGTTTCATACTAAAAAAGTTATAGAAGGTAACTACTCCATATACATCAGATGCATGAACATCTAATTTTTTAGCAATGATTTTTTGAACTTCAATAGGCAAGTAACCAATTATTTCTTGAGCTTTATGTAAAACATGAATAAGATAACTCCTTTTGGTTACTTTGTCTTTACCTTCTAAATTCAATGAATCAATATATTCTTCTACCTGCTTAAATTTAGTTTCAAGTTCTACGGACATTCCGTTCCCTCCTTGACAAATGATATTTTTATTCTATATACAAAAATTATATATATTGAATATATAGATATTTTTTTCACAAACTATATTAAAAAAAGTTTAATTGAATTTTAAATACGATAATATTTATCCGATTTAGATACTTTTTTCACAATCTCACAAAAACATATTAAAATGAAAATTTTTTCATATTTATTATAGTATATTATGATTTAATTTAATATGTGAAATATAACGAATACGAAAAGAAAACATTAACTTTACGTAAAACAAGCCATATAAAACTACTTTTAGATTAATAATAAATTTTTTCTTTGCTTTTTATTTCGCTTTCTTCACAATCTTTAAAAAAAATTTACAGGTTCAGTAATAATCCCCATAAATATAATATCATAATATTCTTTTCCAATATATGCAGCTTCTCTTCTTTTACCTTCTTTAATAAATCCTAACTTTTCATATAATGAAATTGCTTTAGAATTATTAGAAAATACTTCTAATTCCAATCTATGTATATTAGGATTTTCTATGCACCAGGTTATATGATTATTCATCATTGTTGTTGCAATACCAATGTTTCTAAATTCTTCGAGTACACTTATACCTAATTTTGCAGTTCTTTCTAATCTTTTTCTTTGGATATTCCAATATATATCACAATTGCCTATTATTTTGTCATTATATTTTGCAACCAAAACTCTTAAGCCAAATAGATTTTTTGAAAGATCTATAATTTTTTCAAAATCCTTTGTAGTTTTATCAAATTCACTTAATTGCGTAGCTAAAGTTTTGTTGTTTTGCAAAACCCGCTCATAAAATTCTATTATATTTATTGTATCATTTTTATTAGGCATAGTTATGAAAATACCTGCACTATCTAACCTATATAAGGTAAATTTTTTCTCTCCTGAATAATTCTTATTTAATAATAAATTTTTAAAATTTTTTTGATTGGAATATACTATAATAATAAATTCATCATCAACAAAATTTGAAATATCATTTAACATTTGAATCATTAAATTAATATTTTCCACATCAAAAAATGTAAATTCAACTATATTATCTTTTAATATATACAGGGAAATTATTTCATTATTTTGTTCTAAATATCTGATCTTATATCCTTTTTTATAAAAATTTATTAAATCCCATATTGTAAAAGGTATAAGAGATTTTTGGGCAAGTTTTAATATAGAATAAATCAATTTATTATCTGGATAAAAATCTACAAACGATTTAATTTTTTCTTTTTCTTTTTTCGCTCTAAAAATGTATAATTCTCCAATATCATTCATATAATAAAATTCATTCTTTACTTCTGAAAAGAAGTATACATATCTCTTTGGTATTTTTATAATAGATTCTAAAATTTCTCTAAACTCAGATTCACTTTTTACTTTAAAAAATAAATCTCCTAAACGATTTTTATAAATTACTATCCCCCCTGAATTGAAATGCTTCTGCAATATCTTCTATAGAAATATCGGTATTCCCTTTTAAATCAGCTATTGTTCTCGAAACTTTTAATATTCTATTTATACCTCTACCTGTCATTTTAAATTTTCTTGCTCCATTTTTCAAAAATTCTTCAACTTTTTCTTCTAATATTATATATTTTTTTACCTCTTTTTGAGAGAGTTTTCCATTTAATTTCCCTTGTCTTTTTATTTGTATTATACTTGCATTTTCTACTCTTTCTCTTATTTTTTCTGATTTTTCCCCTGGTGAATTGTCAAACATTTCATCTATTTTTACTCTTGGAACTTTTATTTTAATGTCTATTCTATCACTGATTGGACCTGAAATTTTCTTATTATAATTAGTTATCTGATTTAGTGAACACGTACATTCATGTTCTGGATCACCATAATAACCACATGGACACGGATTTTGTGCAGCAACTAACATAAACTTTGCAGGATAAGTTGCTATTAATTTTGCTCTAGAAATTGTCACAATACCATCTTCCATTGGTTGTCTTAAAGCTTCTATTACATCTGTTCTAAACTCCGGAAATTCATCTAAAAATAATACTCCATTATTTGCCAAACTTACTTCTCCAGGTTTAGAATCACTTCCACCACCAATTATAGAAGCAGTTGATGCAGAATGATGAGGTGCTCTAAATGGTCTTTTATTAACTATTTTATTTAAATAACCATATATGGAATAAATTTTTGTTGATTCTATAATTTCATCATGTGTCATTTCAGGAAGAATAGAAGGTATTCTTCTGGCTATCATTGTTTTTCCAGATCCTGGACTTCCTGTCATTAATAAATTATGAAATCCTGCTGCTGCAATTTCAGCTGCTCTTTTAGCAAAAAATTGCCCTTTTATTTCTGAAAAATCCAGTTGTTCTTCTTTTTCTTCATAAAAATTTTTAGTGGGATTTGCTTTATAATTTTCTTTTTCATTTGGATGAAGAATTTTTATTATTTCTACTAAATTTTCTATCACATAAACTTCATTATTTTCAATAAATATAGACTCTTCTTCATTTTCTTTTGGTATTATGAATTTAGCATTTTTGTTTTTATGGGATATATCTAATAATAATAATGTTATACCTGGAATTCCTCTTATTTCACCATTTAACCCTATTTCGCCAAAGATATAATAATCATCTATTTCATAAGAGATTTGTTTTGATGCTAGTAAGATAGAAATTGCAATTGGTAAATCAAAGTGTGTCCCTTGCTTTTTTATATTACTTGGAGCTAGATTAACTGTTACATTACCGTTTGGAAAAGTAAACCCAGAATTCCTAATAGCACTATAAACTCTTTTTTGGCTTTCTAAAATCGCAGTATTTGGCATTCCGACTATTTTAAAAATTTGTTGTGTAGCTTTTGAATTTATATCAACTTCAACTATTATATTTTTTACTTCAAATCCAGAAACATATGCGCTATTTACTCTGGAATATTTCACCCCAATCCCCCTTTACTGCATTATAATTTAGTAAAAAATTCTTCTATAATCTTTATTGTTTTATCAATATCAGATTTTTTTATCCAATAATGCGTAACAAATCTATATATTCCTTCTTCTGGTGGATTTATTTTTATACCATTATCTTTCATGAATGAAATAAAATCTTCATCTTTAAATTCTTTATTAATTTTGAAAAATACCATATTGATTTCTACTTTTTCAATAATTTCTATAAAATCAAAATTACTTAATTTTTCAGCTAAATATTTTGCGTTTTCATGATCTTCATGTAATCTAAATCTCATTTTTTCCAATGCAACTATTCCCGCAGCAGCTAAAATTCCAGCTTGCCTCATTCCACCACCCATTATTTTTCTTCTTTTTTTAGCTTCATCAATAAATTCTTTATTACCTACAACAATAGACCCCACTGGAGCACATAATCCTTTTGATAAACAAAAACTTATAGAATCAGCATATTTTGCAATTTCTTTTGGATCAACATCTAAGGTAGTGGCAGCATTAAATATTCTTGCACCATCTAAATGTATTGGAACATTATATTTGTCAGCAATTTTTCTTATTTTATCAAAATTTGATAAAGGTATAACTCTACCATTAGAATGGGCATTTTCAAGACAAATTAATCCGGTTTTTGGAAAATGAATATCTTCTATTTTTCTGATTTTGCTTTCAACTTCTTCTGGAGGTAAGGCACCTCTATCTGATTTTATAGTTCTTAATTGAACTCCAGCAATAATTGAAGAAGCTCCAGCTTCATGTTGAACGATATGACAATCATCTCCGACAATTACCTCATTGCCTCTTTCGCAATGGGAAAAAATAGATAATTGATTACCAAATGTTCCACTTGGAACAAAAAGTCCTGCTTCCTTACCAAGAATTTCTGCAGCCATACTTTCCAATTTCTTTATAGTAGGATCTTCATCATATACATCATCTCCAACTTCTGCTTCACACATGGCTTTTCTCATTTCTTCAGTTGGTTCGGTAACAGTATCACTTCTTAAGTCGATAAATTTCATATTATCCCCCCATTTATTATAAATCTAATATCAAATATTTTTTTATTGCTTTTTTTACTTCCTCAAAAGTTTTTTCATCTTTAACTTCTATTGTGTGAATATGTATTCCTTCTGATAATTCCAATAAAGGAGTAGCATGTGTAGTTTTTAATAGGCTCATAAATTTTATTACATCATTTACAGTTTTTACATCTATTCTTCCTTTTATTTCGCCATATAAAGGATGTTCTACAATAACATCTAAAACTGTTCCGCCAGCATTAACAATAGAAAAGAGTTCATCCTCAATTTCATTAGAAGAATGTTTTACTGCTATCATTTTTCTGATGCCTTTTTCTCTTTCTAATATATAACCATCTCTTGTAGAAGCTATTTTATGTCCTTCAGTTTTTAATTTTGAAATATACTGAATGATCATTTGTCTGCTTACGCCGATTTTTTCTGCTAATACTTTTCCTTTTATAGGCTCTTCAGAATCCATTAATATTCTTAATATCTTATTTTTCTTTTCCATGATACACCTCATAATATAATTCTTTTTCCAAACCATTAACAAAACTTTCTACAATTTTTGCTTTTTCATTCGCAAGCTTTTTTGCAGTATCTGTATACATTAAATCTTTTAATTTTAAAATTTTTTCATAAAAATGTTTAATTCTTTCGTCTAGGTTGCCACCATTTCTATGCATAAAAACCCTGGAAATTCCAATATATCCTAACGCATCTAATTTATCTGCATCTTGTAAAATTTTAGCTTCTAATGTTTTTGGAATTATATTATTGCTAAATCTATGCGTTTTAATACAATACGAAACATCTTTGTATTTTGAGTAATTAATGCTTTTCAGATAAGCTTCGGCTCTTACCGCCCCCTCTAAAGCATGATCCTTTATTATTCCTTTTAATTCATCTGGTCGTGCTATATCATGCAAAAGAGCTGATAAAACTACAACTTCAACATCTGCATTTTCTTTAATAGCAATGAGTTCAGAGGTTTTGGTCACTCTTAAAATATGCCCAATATCATGAGTATGATCATATTCCAATTTTTTTATATAATTAAAGACTATACCTATGTAATCCATATATTTCCCTACATTCTAATTTAAATTTATTTTAATTATAACATATGATTTTAAAAAGATGAAAATCTATATAAATTAATAAAAGTTTTCCTGTTTGAAAATAATGAGTTATAAGAAATTACGGTTAATTAATTCGTAATACTAAGTAAAAATAATGTCTTTTTTAGTTTATATATGTTAACATATATTGTATAATACTAATGAAACTTTTTTCATAGGGGGGGATATATTGAGAATTCAAGAACATCCAATTTTAGATTTTAAAAAAGGAAAAAAAGTAAAGTTTTTTTTTGAAAATCAGGAAGTTTGGGGATATGAAGGAGAAACTATAGCCGCAGCATTGCATGCACTTGGAATTTGGGAATATAGAGAAGGATTAAAAACTGGAAGACCAAGAGGACTGTTTTGTGCTATAGGTCATTGTTCTTCATGTTTAATGGAAGTTGACGGTGTTCCAAATACAAGAATTTGTATAACTCCAGTTAAAGAAGGTATACAAGTTAGAAAACAACTACCAAAGGGTGATTTAATTGAAAAACTATGATATTTTAATAATTGGAGGAGGGCCTGCAGGAATAAGTTCAGCATTGGCAGCTGCTAAATTAAATTTAAAAGTAGCTTTATTTGAAGAAAAAGAAATTTTAGGGGGTCAATTAGTTAAGCAAACACATAAATTCTTTGGTTCAAAAGATGAATCAGCTGGAACAAGAGGAATATATATTGCACAAAAATTAATTAATGAAGTTAATAATAAAGATAAAATCGATGTATTTTTGAATTCTATGGTTCTTGGATATTATGAAGATGGTGTTGTTACTGCTTTAGTTAAAGAGAAAATGGAAAAATTTAAGCCAAAGAAAATTATTATAGCAACTGGAGCATTTGAAAAATCATTACCATTTGAAAATAATGATTTACCTGGCGTGTTTGGTGCCGGGGCTGTACAAACATTAATGAACGTGTATGGAATATTACCAGGAAAAGAAATATTGATGATTGGTTCAGGAAATATCGGATTAATAGTATCTTATCAACTTGCTCAAGTGGGAGTTAAAGTAAAAGGTATTGTAGAAATTTCAGAAAAAATAGGTGGATATTTAGTTCATGCTTCAAAAGTAAGAAGATTGGGAATACCAATATATACAAAACATACTATAGTTAAAGCTTTAGGTGATAGAAAAGTTAAAGGAGCTATAATTGAGAATGTTGAAACTAAAGAAAAAAAAGAAATATCTTGTGATGTAATATGTTTGGCTACTGGATTAATGCCACTTTCTGATATCTTGAATCAAATTAATTGTAAAATGAAATATATACCAGAATTAGGTGGATATGTACCTGTAAGAGATGAAAATATGAAAACAACTGTAGAAAATGTTTTTGTAGCTGGTGATTCTTCTGGAATAGAAGAAGCAACCGCTGCAATGCTTGAAGGAGAACTAGCAGGTTTATACGCATCATATGAAATAACCAATACTTTTGATAAAAGAATTAATGAAATTAAGGAACATTTAAAGGAACTAAGAAAAACTTCATCAAAAGTAGTAAGTGGTTTAAAAAAATTAAATTTATATAAAGATTTTATTGTTGATTCACAAAAAGATTTAGGAAAGTTACATAGGACAGGTGTTCCTGAAAAAGAAATGATAGAGAATATTATTCCAAAAGATAGTAATAGATTCGCAATAATGGAGTGTTTTCAAAATATACCATGTAACCCATGTGTTGCAAGTTGTCCAACTAATGCTATATCAATGGATTCATTGAATGGGATACCAAAATTAGATGAAAAAAAATGTATAGGTTGTGGAAATTGCGTAGCTGTTTGTCCTGGATTAGCTATTTTTGTAGTGGATAAGAAAAAAGAAAGTGTATTATTACCTTATGAATTTTTACCTGTGCCCGAAAAAGGTGAAATGGTTGAAATCATGGATAGAGAAGGTAATTTCTTAGAAAAAAATATAGTGTTGAACGTTAGAAAAATGAAAGATAAAACCAATTTAATAGAAGTAAAAGTTTCAAAAGAAAATATTAATAATGCACGCCACATAAGGGTGGTGATATAATATGGATGAAGAAAAAATTATTGTCTGTCGATGTGAAGATATCACATTAAAAGAAATTAGAGATTTAATTCATGAAGGTTATACCACTGTTGAGGAAATAAAAAGGGTTTCAAGGGCAGGAATGGGACCTTGCCAGGGAAAAACATGCGGCCCAATTATTGCGAGAGAAATTTCAAAAATAACAGGTAAGCCAATAGAAGAAGTATATAAACCAAGTAATAGACCACCTTTTGGAGGATTATTCTTTAAAGAGATTGTAGGTGAAAGTAATGAAGAATAAAGCTTCAATAGTTGTTATTGGTGGAGGTATTACAGGTGTTTCTATAGCCTATAATCTAGCGAAAGCTGGTGTCAAAGATATAGTTTTATTAGAAAGAAAATATTTAGCTTATGGCGCTACAGGAAGATGTGGAGCAGGAGTTAGACAACAGTGGGGGACAAAACAAAACTGTATATTAGCAAGAGAAAGTGTGAAAATCTTTGAAAATATAAAAGATGAATTAAATATAGACATCGATATTGAATTCAAGCAAAAAGGATATCTTTTATTAGCTTTCACCGAAAAAGAATGGAATCAATTTCAGAAAAATGTTCAATTACAAAATTCGCTTGGGATAAATTCAAAATTATTAACTCCAGATGAAGCAAAAAATATAGTGCCATTTTTAAATACTGACAACTTATTAGGTGCAGCTTATTATGAAAAAGATGGTCATGCTAATCCGTTTTTAACAACTATAGCTTATGCTAAAGCTGCTGAAAATTTAGGTGTGGAGATAAATAAAGGAGTAGAGGTATTGGACATTTTAGTAAAAAATGGAAGAATAAAAGGTGTGTATACAAATCATGGATTTATAGAAACAGAAAAAGTGGTTAATGCCGCTGGTGGATGGTCCCAGAATATTGGAAAAATGGTTGGGATTGATTTACCTGTTTACTCTGAGAGACATGAAATTTTAGCTACAGAACCTGTCAATGAAATACTTGGGCCAATGGTTATGTCATTTTCATATAACATATATTGCCAACAAACTCCCCATGGTTCATTTATTATGGGATATGGTCCGAAAGAAAGAACAACAAGTTTGAGAAGTAGTTGGCAGTTTTTAGAAAGTATGGCTCAAAAAGTAACTCGCTTACTACCACCTACCAAAAATTTAAGAGTTGTGCGTCAATGGGCTGGATATTATAATATGTCTCCTGATCATCAACCCATTGTTAGCAAATGTGAGGAAATTGAAGGTTTTTATTTAGCAATAGGATTTAGTGGTCATGGATTTATGCTGGCACCTGCAGTAGGCATTTTGATGAAAGATATTATTTTGGAAAAAAAATTATCTTGGGATGTAGTTTTAGATATTGGCAGATTTAAACGCAATGAAATTATTAAAGAACCATCAGTAGTTTAAGGGAGGGATATGGTATGTTTAATAGTATTTTTGTGATGGAAAGGCCAAAAAACGAACCTATTTTATCTTATGCACCTGGTTCAAAAGAGAGAGAAGAATTAAAAGAAAAATTGGGGGAATTATCCTCTAAAGAAATTGAAATTCCATTAATAATTGGAGGAAAGGAAATAAAAACTGGTAATTTAGGGAAATGTGTAATGCCCCATGATCACAATCATATACTTGCCCATTATCATATGGCAGGAGAAAAGGAAATTAAAATGGCTATCGATGCGGCTATAAAAGCAAAAGAAGAATGGGAAAATTATTCATATATTGATAGGATATCTATATTTTTAAAAGCTGCTGAATTATTATCAACTACTTGGAGAAGCACATTAAATGCTGCAGCAATGCTTGATTTAGGGAAAAACGTTTTCCAAGCAGAAATCGATTCTGCATGTGAATTAATAGATTTCTTTAGGTTTAATTCATATTATGCAACTAAAATTTATACAGAACAACCACAATCTTCAAAAGGTATTTTAAACAGAATGGAATATAGAGCTTTAGATGGCTTTATTTTTGCTGTACCTCCATTTAATTTTGCTTCTATTTCTGGGAATCTACCAACAGCTCCAGCTATTATGGGAAATGTTGTTTTATGGAAACCTGCTTCTTCAGCAGTATATACTGCATATCATATAATGAAATTGCTTCAAGAAGCAGGATTACCTGATGGTGTAATAAACTTTATTCCAGGTCCTGGTTCTAAAGTTGGAGAGATAGTATTTTCAGATCCTAATTTTGGTGGTGTTCATTTTACGGGTTCAGTTAATACATTTAATTCAATGTGGGAATCTATTGGTAAAAATATTAGAAATTATAAATCTTACCCTAGAATCGTGGGAGAAACTGGTGGAAAAGATTTTGTTATTGCTCATCATACGGCAAATAGAAAAGCTCTTATTACTGCATTAATAAGAGGTGCTTTTGAATATCAAGGGCAAAAATGTTCTGCAGCATCAAGAGCATATATTTCAAAAACTGTATGGGAAGATATAAAAGATGAATTGATTGAAACCACAAAAAATCTAAAAATGGGAGCTCCTACAGACTTTTCGAATTTTGTTAATGCTGTGATAGATAAAGCTGCATTCAAAAAAATAACAGGATATATAGAATATGCAAGAGAAAATGCAAAAATCCTTGTTGGTGGAGAATATGATGATTCTGTAGGTTATTATATTAAACCAACAATAGTTTTAACTGATGATCCACATTTCAAAACAATGGAAGAAGAAATTTTTGGCCCTGTTTTAACATTATATATATATGATGATGATAAATATGAAGAGGTTTTAAAATTATGTGATCAAACTTCTCCATATGGATTAACCGGTTCTATTTTTGCGCAAGATAGAGAAGCTATAAGAAAAGCTGAAAAAATATTAGTTCATGCAGCAGGTAACTTTTATATTAATGATAAACCAACAGGTGCTGTTGTAGATCAACAACCATTTGGAGGCTCAAGAGGCTCTGGTACAAATGATAAAGCAGGAAGTTATTTGAATCTATTAAGATGGACATCAGCAAGATCTATAAAAGAAAACTTTAACCCACCTGAAGATTATACATATCCATTTATGAAATAATTTTATATTATTCTCCAAAGCCACCTTAAGGTGGCTTAATTTTTTTAGTAAGGATTTTGTAATATTCGTATATTATAATACAAAAAACTACCTATATAGGGAGGGATAATGTGAAAAATAATATGAATATGAACAATATGTCAAAAATGATGATGATTCAGGAAAAATTAAAATCTTTACCAGAAGGTATGAAATCAACTTCGAATAGGTATTGGTGTGCTACATGTAAAAAGTTTTTTAGATTAAACGAACCTAAATGTCCTTATATGACAAATATGTGTATTAATACACCAATTGCTGTAGAAAATTTGTCTGCAGAATCTCCCGAAGCTATAGAAAAATTTGGATTATATTATCCAAAATTACCTCAAAAATTTATGTCAAAATTAATTAAATCTGTTGATGAATTAGGGAAAGCTTTTGCAAAAGCTTATATTAAATTCTTAAATGATTGGAATATAAACTATGCAAATCAACCTATTCAAACCATAAAAAGTTTTATAATTATTTTAAGTGGATGCGAAACCGCTCAAAGAATAAATAATAAAGAGGTAGCTTTTATAATTATGGATCCAGAAAAAGTATGGGAAAATAAAGAAATACTAAAAAATATAGTAATCGACAGTGTAAATTATTTAAAAGATCTTCTTCAATTGGATAAAAATATTACAATAGATTTTATAAATATTTTTGGTGAGATGAAGATTGGAAAATATTATTGTGCTAAATGTGGTATGTTATTTGAATTTGGTAAAGAAAGAGAAAAAGTAACTTGTCCATTAATGCCGCAAAAATGTATGTTTGATCCACAAAATATTAAAAATACTAATTTTACCTTTGAGGAATTAGAAAAAATGTATAAAATAACTCCTGAAATTTATGCCAATTTCATCAAAGAATTAGAATTTAAAAATGGCAAAGACATACTTAACCAAATTATAAAAGATGATTGGAATTTAGAGGTTACTTCAGAAAAAATATATGAATATCTTGGAATAATATAAAGTTTTTTAAGAGGTGATTTTATGTTAGATACTCCCCCTATTGAAGTAATGGAATTTTTTAAAGCACCTATTGAAAAAGTATGGGAAACTTTTGTTAATAAGAATGGTTGGGATCCATGGTTTACAGATGGGATGAAAATGGAATTAATCCCTAATGGAAAAATATATTTCAGATGGGAAAGATTAACTTTAGGTGAAGTTGTAAAAGATACAGGATATATTGTTGATATTATAGATAAAAAGAAAATATCGTTTTGGTGGTATGAATATGAAAATGGTTATAGGAGTAAAGTTGATATAGAATTTACAAAAGGTGATGAAGGAACTTGGATAAAAATTTTAGATTATACTCAAATATTTGATATTAATGAGTTAAGTATCAAATACGGGTGTGCTGTAGGATGGGGACAAATGATTACTTTAGCGAAAACATATATAGAAAAGGGAATAATCATTATTTGATTATTCCCTTAAATCAATTTCCTTTTCGAAGTATATAATATTATTTTTATATGAAAATAATAAAGGATGTATTTTTACACCAGTTCTTTTTGCTTCTATTAATTTTTTTGAAAATTCCGGATCAGTTTCCCAATTTGGAGAAAAAAATTTTGCTTTAGAAAAAATCAAAAAATATACATGGGTTTCATAGCCCATGTTTTTTAATTCAATTAATTCAGATAAATGTTTTAATCCTCTTTTGGTTGGCGCATCTGGAAACAAAGCAATATCATTTTTTGACAAAGTGCAGCCTTTTATTTCAATCCATATATTATTATCTGCTAAAAAATCTATTCTACTATTGTTATATTTTACTTCAGCTTTTAAATCTTTATATTTTTCTTTTAGTATTTTTTCGGCAATATATCTATGATACATAGAATTTACTAAAACGTATTCATTTCCCTTTTTTGCTGCAATTAAATCATACTTTGTTTTTCTTTTAGGATTATTCGCATTTTTAATAAAAACATTGTTTCCTGGATATAATAATTCTTTTAATCTCCCAGGATCATGAACATGGACATCTTCAATTTCATTATTTATTTTAATTTTAGCCAAATATCTATTTGGTCTTTCTATAAAGATTCCTTTGATTGTTTTCCCTATACTATAAATTTTCATATTATCACCACAACAATTATAACATATAAACTAGCCTTTTCTAAATCTTTAGAAAAGGCTAGTTTATCATATTTATAAATTATTTTATATGCTCTTCAATATATGTTTTTATATCTCCCATGTATATATTGTATTTTTCAGCTAAATCTTTCAATGCTATATTCAAATCTTCATTCTCTGAAATATTGAAATTCTTCAAAAACGCATCAAAATCATCAATATTATCTTTTATTTCTTTTAATGTTGTTTTGCCTTTTACTATGAATTCTGTTGTTTCATGTTCATCAGTAACACTATTGTTTATTGATTCTTCCGTTATTTCAATGGCTGCTTCTTGTTCAGGCCAATATCCACTAATTAAATATGCTATAAACCCAGGTTTAGTTTTCTTTATAATATCTCTAACTGTCATATTTTCTATTCCATCTATTGATTTTAACTCTTCTATTTCATTTATATCTTTTCCAAGGTAATTAACAAATTCTAAAATAGGTTTATCTATGTATCCCATAAACGTTCTGATACTTTCTGGAGAAACTATTTCTAATTCCTCATCCAATCCCATCATTTCAGATAAATCTTTTAATTTTGCAGTTGTTATTATTGTTCTTGGAATACCAAAAGATTTATAAAGTTCTTCTTTAGATATCGGATAATGATCTATAATTTCCTGAATTGTAGATGATCCTCTAATATCGTTTATATCTTCATATGTCTTTATTCTTTCAGTAATAAAATTTCCCGTTACATTTGCAAATAAAATAACACCTAAAAATATAAATAATACTATAAATGAATATGTCCATTTGTTAAGTATCTTTTTGCTTTTTTCTGGTTTAGATAATATCGGTCTAACTTGTAAAGTTAATTTTTCACTGTCATTCACTGGACAGGCTTCAACACATTTCATACATCTTATACATTGAGGACTATTAAGTGCATTTTTGTTAGATACAACTATCCCAACAGGGCAAGCCTTGTCACACAATCCACAATCTATACAAGTTTCTTTTTTTCTTTTTATATTGAAAATACTAAATGAATTAAAAAGTCCATTTATTGCTCCTAAAGGGCATGCATATCTACAAAATGGTCTTTCAACAAATAATGATAAGCCAAGAGTTAATAAAACCGAGATATAACCTGTAATAGCAATTTCATCTGTCCATATATTAAAAAGATTATAATATGGATCATAAGGTTCAAATATTAATTTGCTTGTTCTTGCAGTTTGAATAATAATAATAGCTAAAACGATATATTTTAAATAACTTAAAATTTTATCGAGTTTAACAGGAACTTTATTATATTTCTTTTTAAATATTGTTTTACCTAATTTCCCAAACCATTCTTGAACCGAACCCAATGGACATATCCATCCACAAAAAGATGCTCCTGAAAATAATAATAATCCTAATAATGCAAATAACATAATAAATACTGATTGATGTAATTTACTTACATAATCACCTGTCGAGAAAAACGTATAAAGATTTACTACACCACCATAAGGACATAAAGTATGAAGACTTGCAACCCCAAATAAGTTTAATTCAGGATTATTTTCTACTAAATAATGTCCTACACTAACATAAATGACAAAAATGACGAAAGCTATTTGTACAAAAAGCCGTAATTTTTGTAAAGAACTCATTTTTTTCATTTTTTCGCCCCCTTATCTATATATAAATTAGTGTTGATATAATATCATTCTTTTCTTAAAAATTCCTTAGAATTTAAATTTATGATATAATGAAAATATAAATACCATTTCAAGGGGGTGTATTATGGCCGATATTATTGATTACAAAATAATAGGTGATGACATGCAATTAGTGGAGATAGAATTAGATCCTGGGGAAGGTGTTCGTGCTGAAGCAGGAGCGATGATGTATATGGAAGATGGAATAGAAATGCAAACAACAACTGGTGGTGGTTTTTTCAAAGGTTTAAAGCGAATGTTTGTAGGAGAAAGCTTTTTCATAACAAATTTTATTAATAGTGGCTCTGGGAAAAAACACGTTGCATTTGGCGCACCATATCCTGGTAAAGTAATTCCTATTGATTTAATCAAATTTGGTGGGGAATTTATATGTCAAAAAGATAGTTATTTGTGTTCAGCAGCAGGAATAGATATTGAGATTGCCTTTACTAAAAAAATTGGTGCTGGATTATTTGGTGGTGAAGGATTTATTTTAGAAAGATTAATCGGTGATGGTTTAGCTTTTGTCCATGCTGGAGGTATGATTATTGAAAAAAACTTACTTCCTGGAGAATCATTACGCGTAGATACTGGCTGTGTTGTCGGTTTTTCAAACACAATAGATTATGATATTCAGTTTGTAGGAGGTTTTAAAAACGCCTTATTTGGAGGAGAAGGTATTTTTTTAACTAGATTAACTGGTCCTGGTACAGTATATTTACAAAGTTTACCATTCTCTAGACTTGCTGATAGGATTTATTCGGCTGCACGATTTAAAAATCAAGGTGAAACTAAAGGAATAGATGGTATAGGCGGCAGTTTATTGGGAGGATTATTCGGAGGAGATAATAAATGGTAGATATAGAAGAAAAAATATTCGAATTTTTAAATAATATTGAACTTGATATAACTCATGATTTAGGTCATATTAAAAGAGTTACATATAATGCTAGGAAAATTGCAGAAAAAGAAGGAGGAAACATTGAAATAATTACCTATTCAGCTCTTTTACATGATATATCTAAAAAAGATGAAGTAGATGGAATAATAAAAGACCATGCATTAGAAGGAGCGCACAGAGCAGAAGAGTTTTTAAATAAATATAATTATAAAAATTCTTCAGATGTTGCATTTTGTATTGCAAGTCATAAATTAAAAAGGACTGATATTTTAGAAGCTAATATTTTAATAGATGCTGATAAATTAGATTTATTAGGATATACTGGATTAGCAAGAATATTAATGAATAAAAAAAGAACATCTTTGGAAGAACATTTAGAATATATAAAAAATAAAATTTTTAAAATTCCTGAAAGCATGAATACTGAAACTGGGAAAAAAATTGCACTTGAAAAAATAAAAATTATAGAAGAATATTATAACGGAATAAAAGACGAAATAAAAAATACCTATAGGTGAATTACCTATAGGTATTTTTTATTTCTTCGACTATATCATCTGAAACCATTCCATATATACTTAATCCTTTTTTTACTCTATTTCTAATGTCCGTAGATGAAATTTCAATTAAAGGGGAATCCAAAAATATATGTGGTAAATTATAATTTTCAAATTTTAATCTTTCTGAATATCTTTTATAGACAACTAACGTTACTTCATCTATTAATTGTTCCCATTTATACCATGTATGAAAATTAATCAAAGAATCTTCTCCTATTAATAGATATATATCATCATTATATAGTTCTTTTAATTTCAATACTGTTTGATAAGTATATGATGGTTTAGGTAAATCATTCTCTATATCAGAAACTGTAAATCTCTCTTTTGGAAAAGTAATTTCACACCATTTTTTTCGTAATTCAAAATTTGCAATATTTTTTTCTTCTAATTTATGAGGTGGAATCACTGCTGGAATTATTAAAAATTTATTAGGTTTTAAATAATCATATGCATATTCTGCTATTATCCTATGCCCAATATGAGGTGGATTAAAAGATCCTCCATACAATACTATCATTATAATCACTCCATATATTCAAATGCGAAGTTTCCCAAATAAACCGTATCTCCTTCTTTTACCCCAAGATTTTTTAATGTTTTTTCTAACCCACTTTTTTCAAGAATTTCTAAAATCTTAATTCTTGCATCTTTTTGATCGATTGGATATTTTTTTAATAAAATTTCAACATCTCTGCCCGTTATTTCATAAATTCCTTCATCCCATTTTATAATTTCAAATCTAACTTTTTTAGGTACTTCTATATCAACAGGTTTAACATTCAATTTAATTTTTTCAGGTGCATTTTTCAGAGACATTAATATTTCTTTTTGTCTATCTATTCTCATATTTCTAATATTCTCCCATACTTCATTGAGTAACTTATTTATATTCATTTTAGTAGCAGCGGAAATAGGAATTATTTTTTTATTTAACTTTTTTTCTAAATTCAATATTCTCTTATTTAATTCCTCTTCATCTAATAAGTCTGCTTTATTCGCTGCAATTATTTCTAATTTTTTAGCTAATTCCGGAGAAAATTTTTCTAATTCCTCTCTAATTACATAATAATCATCTTCCGCTTTTCTACCTTCGCTCTCTGAAATATCTACTATATGAACTAAACAATAGCATCTTTCAACATGTTTTAAAAACCTATCTCCAAGACCTACGCCCTCATGAGCTCCAGGAACTAAACCAGGAATATCTGCAACTACAAATGAATTCCCATCCCCCATATTAACAACACCTAAATTTGGTATTAATGTTGTAAAATGATAATTTGCAATTTTAGGTTTTGCATTAGATATTACAGATATTAGAGTAGACTTCCCTACGTTTGGGAAACCTATAATCCCAACATCTGCTAATACTTTTAACTCTAGTTTTAAAATTCTTGTTTCACCTTCAACACCTTTTTCAGCAATTGTTGGTGCTTGAACTTTTGAATTTACAAAATGTATATTACCTCTTCCACCTTTTCCACCTCTTGCAACTACAACATATTGATTTGGATATTTCAAATCTGCAATTAACTCATTTGTTTCATAATCATAAACTAACGTTCCCACTGGAACTTTAATTATTAAATTTTCACCATTTTTGCCATGCATTTTTTTCCCCTGACCATTTTTACCATTTTCTGCTCTAAACTTTTTTTTGTATCTAAAATCAGTTAGTGTATTCTTTTCAATAGAAGATACAATTATAACATTTCCACCATCTCCACCATCTCCACCATCTGGTCCACCTTTAGGAACGAATTTTTCACGCCTAAAACTTACTACACCATCTCCGCCTTTCCCTCCGAATACAGTAATAATCGCTTCATCAATAAATATATTTTCACTCATTTTATCGCCTCCGTTTTGATTTTTTAATATTTTCGGTGTATAATATAATCTATGGAGGTGAAAATATGGCTATCATAAATGTAACAAAAAACTCTTTCTTAATTGCGGAAAGAATACATTCTATTATACCAGAAAAATTTGCACATTATAAGAGGCTAAAAAAAGAACATCAAAATACAACCAGTTTGGTTGATTTAACCTATGGCAAAAGTGTAAGATCAATAATTTTTACAGATAGTGGCCATATGTTTTTATTGGCTCTCCCAGTAGAAAAAATATTTGAAAAAATAAGGAAGGTGAATGAACAATGAGCATGCCTATTCCAGTAGTTGTTGAATCAACAGGTAGATACGAAAGAGCATATGATATATATTCCAGATTATTAAAAGACAGAATTATTTTTTTAGGTTCAGAAGTTAATGATTATATATCCAATTTAGTTGTTGCGCAATTACTTTTTTTAGAGGCTCAAGATCCTGAAAAAGATATTTATTTATATATAAATAGTCCCGGAGGCTCTGTCACAGCTGGTTTAGCAATGTATGATACAATGCAATATATAAAACCTGATGTTGCAACAATATGTATAGGTCAAGCTGCTTCAATGGGCGCCGTCTTATTAGCTGCAGGTGCTAAAGGAAAGAGATTTGCTTTGCCTAATTCAAGAATAATGATTCATCAACCCTGGGGTGGCGCCCAAGGTACTGCAAAAGATGTGGAAATTCAAGTTCAGGAATTATTAAGAATCAAAAAAATGTTAAATAAGATATTAAGCGATCATACAGGACAAGAATTAAAAACCATTGAGAAAGATACAGATAGAGACTATTTCATGTCAGCTGAAGAAGCTCTTGAATATGGATTAATTGATAAAGTAATTAAAAGTAGAAAAGAAATAAAATAATTGCAGGGCGCTTAGCGCCCTGATGTATATTTATTCTAATATAATTTTCATTATCAGGGTGCGAAAGCACCCTGATGTAATGGGAAGGTGATAGCATCAGTAATTTAACTCCAATGATAAGACAATATTTAGAAATAAAAAATGAATATAAAGACTGTATTTTATTATTTAGACTAGGTGATTTTTATGAAACTTTTTTTGAAGATGCAAAAATTACAAGTGAAGCACTTCAAATTACTTTAACTCAAAGAAATGGACATCCTATGGCTGGAATTCCTCATCATGCACTAGATAACTATTTGAAAAAACTTTTAGAACAGGGGTTTAAGGTTGCTATTTGTGATCAAGTGGAAGATCCTTCAACTGCAAAGGGAATTGTTAAAA
This sequence comes from Marinitoga aeolica, assembly GCF_029910535.1. Lineage (NCBI taxonomy): Bacteria > Thermotogati > Thermotogota > Thermotogae > Petrotogales > Petrotogaceae > Marinitoga > Marinitoga aeolica. The sequence goes on along the minus strand of NZ_CP069362.1, from coordinate 2,284,593 downwards.
GAGAGGTTACAAAAATACTTACTCCAGGGACAATTGTTGAGGAAAATATGATAGATGAAAATAATAGATATTCATTATTAATTTATTTAATTGATAATAATAATTATGTGTTTGTAATATTTGATTTTAGTACCGGAGAGTTATATGTAGATTCTTTTAATCTTTCAGAAAATGAAATTTTAGATTTTATATCTTCTTATTCTTTCGTTCAGATATTATTGTCTAGTAACTTAAAAACATTAAAAAATAAAATAAAAAATATATATCCAGCTTTATATGTTGAAGAATTAGATGAATGGTATTTTAACAATAATTTTGAAGATATTTTAAAGGAAAGTTATGAAATTTTAAATATCGACGTATTAAATTTAAGCAACAATGAATTATTAGCATTAGGAGCTGTTTTTAAATATTTAGAAATTACACAAAAACAAAAAATAACCCATTTTTCTTTCCCAAAACATTTTAAAAGTTCAAACAATATGATTTTAGATTCTACTACTATATTAAATTTGGGGTTACTTCCAAATAAAGAAAATAAAGGAAAAACTTTATATGATATTTTAAAGTTTACCAAAACATCAATGGGGGCAAGAACATTACAACAATGGATTTCTAAACCATTAATAAAAAAGGAAGATATTGAAAAAAGATTAGAACTTGTAGAAATATTTAGAAATGATCCATTAATTATGGAAGAATTAAAAGAATATCTAAGTTCTATTCGAGACATAGAAAGAATATCTTCAAGAATATCTCTTTTAAGAGCTACTCCAAGAGATTTAACAGCATTAAAAAATACTTTAGATGTATTGCCATATATAAATGAATTATTAAATATTTTGGGTCTTGATTTATTAAACGAATTACATGAATTAAAACAATTACTTAATAATGCTATTGCAGATGAGCCATCAAATCAAGTTGGAAGTGGAAAAGTTATCAAAAAAGGATACAATAATGAATTAGATCAATATAAAAAAATTTTTGAAAATTCTTCTGAATTTTTAAAAGAAATAGAATCAAATGAAAAACAAAGAACCGGTATTAACAATTTAAAAGTAGCCAGAAATAAAATATATGGTTTTTATATAGAAGTTACAAAAGCTAATATAGATAAAGTTCCGCCACACTATATTCGAAAACAAACACTTGTAAATTCTGAGCGTTTTATAACTGAAGAATTAAGAAATTTAGAGGAAAAATATTCTATTGCAGAAAAAAAGATCGATGAATTAGAAAAAAAACTTTTTAATAACTTAATTTTAAAATTACAAAAATACGTAAAAGAACTTAAGATTTTGTCTTCTAATATCTCAAAAATAGATATTTTAAGGGGCTTTGCAGAGGCTTCAATAAAAAATAATTATGTAAAGCCGGAATTTGATAATGATAATTTCATTATTATAAATGGTCGCCATCCTGTGGTGGAGCAATTTACTGATTTATTTACACCTAATAATATAAAACTTGATAGAAATAAAAGGTTTGTAATTTTAACCGGACCTAATATGAGTGGAAAATCCACATACTTAAGACAAATTGGTATTATTTCTATAATGGCTCAAATTGGTTCTTATGTCCCAGCTGAATATGCAAAATTACCTATATTAAAAAATATTTTTACTCGAATTGGCGCTAAAGATGATGTTGTTAGTGGAAAGTCTACCTTCCTTGTTGAGATGGCTGAAGTATCTACTATATTAAATAATGCCAACGAGGATAGTTTAATCCTTCTAGATGAAGTTGGAAGAGGGACAGGAACAATCGATGGAATCAGTGTTGCATGGGCTACATCTGAATATATTTATCAAATTTTAAAATCATATACTATATTTGCAACACATTATATGGAATTAACAATGTTAAATGATTTTTATGAGGGAATTATTAATAAAAGAGTAAAAGTTTTAGAAACTGAATCTGGTATAATATTTCTACATAAAATTGAAGATGGAATTAGTGATAAAAGTTATGGAATTGAGGTTGCAAAACTCGCAGGAATTCCAAATGAAGTTGTTGTAAGAGCTAAGGAAGTCATGGAAGAAATATCTAATAAAACAGAATTTGAAAATAAGTTAAAAAGCATGAAGAAAATTAAGCAAAGGAAGTTTAACAAGAACAAAAATCAATTAAAACTTTTTTAAATCTATGATATAATATCATATATATTTTAAGATAAGGGGGATATATTGTGTTCAAAAATAGAATTAATAAATTAAGAGAAAAAATGGAATCAAAAAATTTAAATGCTTATTTAATAATTAACATCGAAAATTCATCAAAACCTTCTTCTTATTATTTAACAGGATTTACTGGGTCATTTTCTATTATATGTATTACACAAAATGATGTTAAATTTATGACAGACGGAAGATATATCGAACAAGCTCAAAAACAAACTGGAGTAAAACCTATTATTTTCAAAAATAAATTATCTGAAGAATTAAAAAATTTATTAAATAATTTACCAGAAGGTTCAAAAATAGGTTTTGAATCAAACACGGTATCTTCAAACATTTATTTAAAAGTATTGAAAACTTTCGAAAATTATGAATTTATACCTGCGGAAGATTTAGTTATTGAAATGCGAAGAACAAAGTCAGAAGATGAAGTTAAATTTATTAAAGAAGCTGCAATAATTGCTGAAAAAGCTTTACAGGAAACACTTGATACATTTATTGTTGGGATGACAGAAAAGGAATTTGCTGCTAAATTAGAATATAATATGAAATTATTTGGTGCAGATAATTATGCGTTTGAAACAATAGTCGCTTCTGGTTTTCGTGGGGCATTACCACATGGTATAGCTTCTAATAAAAAGATTGAAAACGGAGAACTAGTTGTTATCGATTTTGGAGCATATGCAAATGGATATAATTCTGATATTACCAGAACAATTGCTGTAGGTAAAATCAGTGAAAAACAAAAAGAAATATATAATTTAGTATTAAAAGCACAAACAGCAGCTATTAAATCAGCAAAACCTGGAATGAGATATTCTGATCTGGATAAAGTTGCAAGAGACATAATTTCAGAAAATGGCTATGGAGAGTTTTTTAATCATAGTTTAGGACATGGTGTTGGCTTAGAAGTACATGAATCGCCAAGAGTTTCAAAGGCTTCTGATATAATTTCAAAGCCTGGTGATATAATTACAATAGAACCTGGAATTTATTTACCTGGTGAATTGGGAGTTAGAATAGAAGATGATATATTAATTACAGAAGATGGGTGTGAAGTTTTAACATCATTTGATAAAAATTTAATTATTTTATAATTCTAGATATAGGAGGAGTAGAAAATGGTGGTAGTTGGAGATTTAAAAAAAGGTATGATTATTGTGGTAGATGGTGAATTATATAGAGTATTAGGAATGCAGAAACATTTTACAGGTAGAGGTAGTGGTATTATTAAAACAAAATTAAAAAATATAAAAACTGGTTATGTTATTGATAAAAATTTCAATTCAGGCGAAAAGGTTGAAGAAGCAGCTTTAGATTATAGACCTGCTGAATATTTATATCACGATGGAGATAATTATGTATTTATGGATCTAAGTACTTATGAACAATATTTATTATCTGAAGATGATGTTTCAGATGCTAAAGATTTCTTAATTGATAATCTAGAAGTTACATTAACCTTTTATGAAGAAAAACCAGTTGGAATTGTTTTACCTACGGTTGTTGTTTTAGAAGTCACTGAAACAGAACCCAATTTCAAGGGAGATACTGCTTCAGGTGGTGGAAAACCTGCAATTTTAGAAACAGGGTTAAAAACAACTGTACCATTCTTTGTTGAAGTAGGGCAAAAAGTAAAAATTGACACAAGAACAGGGGAGTATATTGAAAGAGCCTGAAAGGAGGGGAAATATGGCCATTAATGAAAATAATCAATTTGGAGAACTCTCTTTTAGCGATAGTGCTTTAAAAGAATTGGCCATGAAATCTTATCAATTATTTTTTAAAGAAAATGTACCTGAATTTGAATTAAACGATAAAGATATCGCTAAAATGATAAAGATAGTTGAAAATGATGATGAAACCATTTCTGTTTATATTAAAACAAAGGCAAAATACGGCACAAGTATAATACAATTCGCAAAAGATTTACAGGAATTTTTAAAATCCGAAGTTGAAAAAATGACAGAAGTACCTGTAAGAAATATAGATATAGTTTTAGATGGATTAATTGTATCTCAAGCAGAAGAAAACATTGAAGAATTAGAAAAAATACCTGAAATTGAGGAAAAAAATACAGATGTAGAAGAGAAAAAAGAAGACGAATTTTATGATGAAGATAATGGGAGTGTTGAAAATTGATTTCAAAAAGAAGAAAAATTAGAGAAGTTGTTCTAGAATCTATATTCCAATTGGATTTCAATAATAATGTAACATATGAAGAAATATTAAGTTTATTGAGGGACCTTTTAGAAAATAAAAAGGTCCCTCAAAGCCTTATTGAGGAAGCAGAAATATATATAGAAGATATTTTTAATAATAAAGATGATTATGACAATTTAATAAAAAATTATTTATTAAATTGGGAATTTGATAGAGTAGCAAATATTGAAAAATCTATTTTAAGATTAGCTATTTTTGAATTAAAAAACAGAAACGACATACCGCCAAAAGTAATATTGGATGAAGCGGTTGAGTTAGCCAAAAAATATGCAAATAAGAAAAGTGCAAAATTTATAAATGGAATATTAGATAGACTAGCTAAAGAGGAATTTAAAAGATTATAGGGGTGATCTGATGAAAGAAAAACCTTTGTATTATGCGATCCGAAAAATGAATTATGAACAATTAGATAGATTTGCAAATCGAATAAGAAAATATATTTATGAAACGGTAAAGAAAAATACTGGTCATTTATCTTCAAATTTAGGAACCGTTGAATTAACATTAGCTTTGTATAGAGTTTTTGATCCTGAAAAAGATATTATAATCTGGGATACAAGTCACCAAGCCTATATACATAAATTATTGACAGGTAGATGGCATTCTTTTTCTACTCTGAGACAAAGACATGGTATTAGTGGTTTTACTAATATTAATGAGAGTAAATATGATTATTTTGGTGCTGGTCATGCTGGAACTTCTGTTGCAGCAGCTTTAGGCTATGAACTTGGATTTAGAAGTCAAAATATAAATAAAAATGTTATAGCTATATTTGGCGATGGGGCTATGACAAGTGGTATGATTTTAGAATCATTAAATCAATTAAAGTCAATAAATTCTAAAATAAAAATTATTTTATTAAATAATGAAATGTCAATATCTCCTAATGTTGGTGCATTAGCGAAAATGTTGAATAAAATAAGAATTTCCACAGATTATTTTAGCCTTAAAGAAAAAATAAAAGTTTCTCTGGAAAGCACTGACGTTGGACAGGATATAGAAAATGCTCTAAAGAAAGTTAAAGATGGAATTAAACATACAGTTTACAATAATGCATTAGGTGTATTTGAGGATATGGGAATTAAATACTATGGACCTGTTGATGGACACAATATCAAAGAATTAGAAAAATACCTGGAATTTATAAAAAATTATAAAGATGGACCATGTATATTACATTTAAAAACAATTAAAGGGAAAGGTTTAGATTTTGCTGAAAAAAATCCAACAAAATTTCATGGAGTGAATAACAAAAAGACAACCAGCACATCTTACTCTAAGGTTGTTGGATATACATTAAAAAATATTGCTAGTAAACACAATTTTATTGCATATACTGCTGCAATGGAAGAAGGTACGGGATTAAATATATTAAAAGAGAAATACCCGGAAAAAGTAATTGATTTTGGCATTACAGAACCTTCTATTGTAACTGCAGCTGGAGCAACTAGATTAGCCGGACTATTTACTGTGGTTGATATTTATTCTACTTTCATGCAAAGAGCCTTTGATTCTATTATACATGATATTGCATTACAAAAAATCCCTGTTTTATTTCTTTTAGATAGAGCAGGAATAGTTGGAGAAGACGGACCTACTCATCATGGAGTTTTTGATATTTCTTATTTACGTTTAATCCCAAATATCGAAATACTTACACCTTTGAATGCTCAAGATTTAGCAAATATGATTTTTACATCCTTTGAAAAAGATCTGAATAAACCAACCTTTATTAGATTTCCACGTGGTGGAGAATATTTAAATGTTGATGAAATAATTGCTAATTTAAAGATTGTAGATTACTCATGGAAAATTATAAAACGAGGAAATGATAAAAATATTATTTTTGTTGTTGGACAATTAGTGGAAGAATATAAAAAGCTTTGGGAAGAACTCGATGCCACAATAATAGGTGTTAGAAATATTAAAAATATTGATGAACATATATTGCAATTATATCTTAAAGATAATATTAATGTAATAACAATAGAAGAAAATAGTCTAAAGGGTGGTTTTAATGAAGAGATTAAATCATATATATTAAAAAAGAAAATTAAATGTTCCTTACATACTTTTGGTATTAAAGATGAGTTTGTTCCACAGGGAACAAGAAAAGAACTTTTAAATGAGTTTGTTGTAAAACCGGATGAAATAAAGAAACTATTATATTCCACTGAAAAAATAAAGTAAGATGAAAGGGGAGAATAAAATGAAAAAAAATGTTGCTGTGTTAGCTTTTATTGCATTGATAATGTCATGGGGATTTTCTTTTAATTTATTAACTTTAGGCACATATGGATTTACTTCTTCTTCTACATCATTAGATATTTCAAATTGGGATGATACATTTAAAAAGTTTGATTATTATTCATTTAAGGTTGCAATAATGTATCCAGCTGAAGACTCTCCTGAAATGCTTTTTGGACCATATTTTGGATATACTATTTACGATAATCTGAATAAAACTCAATTAAAAGACTTGAATTCAATAATTGAAAATACCGGATATGAGTTAGGAATAGCTACTTTATATAACACTGAATTTTTATTTAACACAAAATTTAACGTCATGGCATTGGGAGGAATTCATACTGAAGATCAGTTCCAATCATTATCTACTTCAATAAACATAAATATCGGATTATCCTATAAAATTTCATCTCTTAATATTTTTCTCCTCGGGGGGTATGAATCCAGATATTTTACAACAGATAATAAAATGGTAACAATAAATTATTTACCAATGTCATTGGGAGTGGAGGTGCTTTTTTAATTAATGAATTTAAAAACCTATAAAGACCTTGAAATAAATAAAATATTAGAAATTATATCAAGTTTCTCATCTTCTGAATACGGAAAAAATTTTATTATAAAAAACTTCAAATATATAAAAGATTATGAAGTGTTAAAAAATGAATATGAAATTATTGAAGAGTTTAATAATTTTATTATAAAATATGGTGAATTTGATTTAAGAGGTATTCCTGCTATATATTCTGAAATTGAAAAAATTGAAAATAATATATATTTAACTCCTATAGAATACAAAAAAATTTCAAACTTTTTATCTCAATCATTAAATATAATAAAAGAAAATAAATCATTCTTAAAAGGGTACAACAATTTAGAAAAAATAATTTTTTCTATTCCTGATACTATGAATTATGTAAAATTAGTAGAAAAATCTATCGATGATGATGGTAATGTAAAAGATACTGCAAGTGATAATTTAAGGCAATTAAGAAGAAAAATTGAAATAACAAAAAAAAATTTATATAACTCATTAAAACATATTATATCAAAGTATCGTAAATATGTAGTTTTAGAACGACCTACATTAAAAAACAATAGATATTGCATTGTTATAAGATCGGAACATAAAAATAAGATAAATGGTTCTATTATAGCTTATTCAGATACAGGAGTTTCCGCATATATAGAACCATATGAAGTTGGTAAATTAAATTCCGAATTATCTGATTTAATTGCCTCAGAAAAAGCGGAAATTTCAAGAATTTTAGGAAAGATATTTTTAGAAACCAATAAAAATTTGTACAATATAAATAAAACGATAAAAATTATTGAGTATATTGATGGATTAAATACAAAAATAAGATATGCCAAAAAAAATAATTATGTATTTTCATTACCAAATAAAATTGAACATACTATCTATTTGGATGGTATTCGGCATCCATTAATAGAAAAAGAAAAGGTTATTCCTGTTAATCTAAAATTATCTCCCAAAAAATTGGGTATGATAATTACAGGACCAAACACAGGTGGAAAAACCGTAGTATTAAAATCTGTTGGTCTCAGCATTGTATTTGCTCATTCTGTTTTTCCAGTACCAGCATATAATGCAAAAATACCATATTTTAAAAATGTTTTCACAGATATAGGTGATGAACAAAGCATTGAACAAACATTAAGTACTTTTTCTGCTCATTTGAAAAATGTGAAGTTTATTCTTGACAATGCTGATAATATGTCTTTGATATTGATAGACGAATTGGGGACTGGAACAGATCCCATTGAAGGCTCCGCATTAGCACTAGCTATTATTGAAAAGTTAATTGAATTAAATTCAACTTTTTTTGTTACTTCCCATTTATCTGCTGTAAAAATATTCTCTATAGAAAATGAAAATCTATTATCTGCATCTATGGGATTTGATAAAGAAACTTTATCCCCAACTTATAGATTATTAGTAGGTGTTCCTGGTGCTTCTCACGCCATAGATATTGCAGAAAAGCTAGGATTACCAGAAGATGTATTATTAAAAGCCAATAATTTTCTTAGCAAAGAACAGGTTTTCGATGAAAAAATTTTAGAAAATTTAACGCAAATTTATGAGGAGCTTGAAAAAGAAAAGGAAGAACATAAATTAAAGCATAAAGAAGTAATATCTTTAAAAAATGATTTAGAGAAAAAACTGGAATTGTTGAAAAAAAAGGAAATAGAAAAAATCGATAAAGAAGTAAAACAATATAAAGAGTATTTAAAAAATTTAAAAAAAGAAATAGATCACTATATAAATATTTTAAAAAAAGAAAAGGACATAACTAATATAAGACATCTAAGCAAATTAGTTGAAACTAAAAAAAAGGAAATAGATAATTTAAAGATTCAAAAAAAGGAAAATCAAGTTAAAAATATTAAAGTGGGAGATATTGTAAATATATCTGGAGAAAAAGCAAAAGTTATAAAGAAAAAAGGAGAAAAAATCCTTGTAAGTTTTATTGATAAACCTTTCGAATTAAGTGTTTCAATAGATGAGATAGATTTTAAAAAAGATGAAATAAAAAAAGAAACTAATGTAAACAACAAAATTCATATTATAAAAAATGTTAAAAATGAAATAGATATACGTGGTCAAACTGTAGAAGAGGCTTTGCCTGAAGTAGAAAAATTCATATCTGATTTATTAGCTTCAAACCTAAATGGTGGATATATTATTCATGGTAAAGGAACTGGAAAGCTAGCTTTAGGAATCTGGAATTATTTAAGAAAAAATAAAAGAGTAAAAACGTTTAGATTGGGTAATGATAATGAAGGGGGAACAGGTGTTACATTTATAGAACTTAAATAGGAAAATATTTGAATTTTTAATTTATTTTAATTCCTCGTTGGAGGTGTATTATGTTTGCGCTCGATATAGGAACAAGATTTATCGTGGGTATAATATCTGATATGGTTAATGATTCAGAAATAATAATAAAAGATGTTGCTATTAAAGAACATGAAAATAGAGCTATGTTAGATGGCCAAATTCATGATGTCACAAAAGTTTCAAAAGGGGTAGAGAAAGTAATTAATGAATTAAAGAAAAACAATAATGAGATAAAAAATGTTGCAGTCGCATTGGCTGGAAGATTTCTAGTAACAGCCGTAGGTGAATATGAAAAAGATATATCTGAATTTAAACATATTGATTATAATACAATGAAAAGTCTTGAACTAGAAGCAGTAAAGAATGCTGTAGAAAACCTTGATATAGAAAAAAATTTCTATTGCGTTGGCTATTCTGTATTATATTATGAATTAGATGGTGAATGGATAAAAAAATTAGAAGGTCAAAAAGGTAACATAGCTAAAGTTAAGGTAATTGCAGCTTTTTTACCTAAAAATGTTGTTGATGCAATGCTTGCTGTATTAGAACTGAATAACCTAGAACCTGTTCATATAACCCTTGAACCTATTGCTGCAATGAATTTAATCGTTCCTGAAGATTTGAGAACATTGAATATTGCAATGGTTGATGTTGGAGCAGGAACAAGTGATATTGCTATATCAAAAGATGGAACTATAATTGGCTATGGTATGGTGCCAATGGCAGGTGATGAAATATCCGAAGCTATTTCAAAGGAGTTATTAGTTGATTTTAAAACTGCTGAACTAATAAAAAGAACATTAAATTCTGATGATAATGAAATTATTAAATACAAAGATATATTGGATTTTGAACATGAAATAACGAAAGAAGAAATTATGCAAATTATTGAACCCGTAATAGAAGAAATCACAAGCAAAATTTCAGAAAAAATTCTTGAATTAAATGGGAAGCCTCCTATTGCTGTTATGGTAGTTGGTGGTGGCGGAAAAGTTCCAGAATTTATAGATAAGTTATCCTTAAAATTGAATTTATCAAGAAATAGAATCACCTTGAAAAATATTAAAAATATAGATTATGTTAAATTCGAAAATAATGTAAATTTTGAAGGTAGTGAATTTATTACACCTGTTGGAATAGCATATGTTGCTCATAAAAATGAAGGAAATGTTTTTGCCAGAGTAATGGTCAATAATAAACCTATAAATATGATGCTTGTGGGCGGAAATATTTCTGTAATACAGGTTCTATTACAAGCAGGGTTTACAATAAATGATCTTGTTGGGAAACCTGCGCCTGCAATATCTTATGAATTAAACGGTGAATTAAAATTTATCCCTGGTGAAAAAGGAAAAGAGGCTCCAATTAAAATAAATGGTTTATTATCAGATTTAAAAACTCCTATAAAACCAGGAGATATTATTGAAGTGGGAAAACCTGAGGATGGAAAAACAAAAAAAGCATTTTTAAAAGATGTGATAAAACCATATAAAATATTTATTGATGGTCAAAAATATGAAATATATCCTAGAATATTAAAAAATGGAAAAGATGCCAGCATTGAAGAAGAATTGAATGATGGTGATAAAATAGAAACTAAGAATCCATATGTTAAAGATATAACCTTGGAATCTTCTATTGTAAAATTTATTATTAATAATGTACCCTATGAAATTCCAGCTGGGAAAATTATTTTAAGGAATGGTGTAATATTAGGTGATTTCGATGAATTATATGATAATGATAATTTAAATTCTAAAATTTTGGAATTACCAGCTATTAAGGATTTTGTAGATATAAAACCGGAAAAATATATAACTGTAACACTAAATGGAAATAATATAGAATTACCTGTTGAGGAAATTATTATAAAGGATAAAAATAATAATAGAATAGATATTAATAGTAAAGTTTATAATAATATGAATTTGAAGGTCGAAAAAATAGAAAAAGAAATTAAATTATTAGACTTATTCTTACATATTGATTTTGATATTTCAAATTTCACAAAATATCGAATATTTATAAACGAAAAAGAAATTTTTAGTTTTAATGAAAAAATAAACAATGGAGATATTATAAGGATGGAATTTGAATGATAAAAGGAATTGGCATTGATATTATTGAAATAAATAGAATTACATTAGGTATAGAAAAAAAAGTTTTAAGTAAAAAAGAATTGGAATTATTTAAAAATTTTTCTGGAGAAAATAGAAAAAAAGAATTTATTGCAGGAAGATTTTCTGTAAAAGAGTCTTTAATAAAAGCTTTTGGGACCTTCATTCCTTATAAAGAAATAACTATATTGAATGATGAAAAAGGAAAACCTTATTTTGATGAAGAAACTATAATTTATTTAAAGGAAAAATTTGGGAATTATAAAATACATCTTTCTATTTCTCATGAAAGAAATTATGCTACATCAATAGTTATAATCGAAGATAATTAAAATAAATGGAGGTTTATATGATACCGGAAAATATTAAAAAAGAATACAATGAATTAAAAAATTTAATTGAAAAATATAATTACCATTATTACGTTTTAAATAATCCCCTAATTTCAGATACTGATTATGATAAACTATTTAATAAATTTATAAAATTAGAAAAAAAATATCCAGAATTAAAAACACCTGATTCACCAAGTTATAGAGTTGGTGGTTATATTATTTCTGAATTTAAAACTGTACAACATACAGTTCCTATGTTAAGTTTGGATAATACCTATAATGAACAAGATATTCTTGAGTTTCATGAGAGAGTTAAAAAACTATTAAATAAAGAAAATGTTGATTATAGTTGTGAATTAAAAATTGATGGTATATCTATTTCTTTAAGATATGAAAAAGGAATATTATCCCAAGCTATTACAAGAGGAAATGGAATAACTGGTGATGATGTTACGGAGAATGTTAAAACAATTCGCAGCATTCCATTGAAATTAAAAGAGGAAATCGATATTGAAGTGCGTGGAGAAATTTTCATGCCTAAAAAAGAATTTCTAAGAATAAATGAACAAAGAGAAGAAGAAGGATTAGCAGTTTTTGCTAATCCAAGAAATGCTACTGCTGGAACGATAAAATCTCTTGACACATCAGAAGTTGCAAAAAGACATCTTGATTCTTTTATATATTATATTTTAAATCCAGAAAATTATAATTTAAAAACTCAATATGAAGCTTTAATATATTTAAAAGACTTAGGATTTAAAACCAATGAACATTCAAAACTTGCGAAAAATATTGATGAAGTAATAGAATATTGGAAATATTGGACAGAAAATAAAAAGGATTTAGATTATGATATTGATGGTACAGTAATAAAAGTTAATTCTTTTGAAGAACAAGCAATTTTAGGTAGTACAGCGCGATCTCCAAGATGGGCTATAGCTTTCAAATTCCCTGCAGAACAGGCAATAACTAAAGTAAAAGATATTGTTTTTCAAGTTGGGAGCACGGGAATTATAACCCCAGTAGCAATTTTTGAACCTGTATTCTTAGAAGGAACTACAGTTCAAAGAGCAAGTTTACATAATTTTGAATATATTAAAGAAAGAGATATTAGGATTAATGATTATGTTAAAATAGAAAAAGCTGGTGGAATAATACCTCAAATTGTTAATGTTATTATAGAAAAAAGAAATGGCAATGAAATACCAGTTAAAGAACCAGAAAAATGTCCTGTTTGTGGTGGAGAAGTTGGAAAATTAAATCCATCTGAAGTTGCTATAAGGTGTTTAAATCCATTGTGTAAAGCAAAACTTAAAAGAAATTTAGAAGTATGGGTTTCAAGGGATGCGATGAATATTCAAGGTCTTGGTCCTAAACTTATAAACAGAATTGTTGAGGCAAAATTAGTAGAAAAAGTATCAGATTTATATAAATTAGATCATTTTAAATTAGCAACGTTAGGTTATGGAGTTGGACCTAAAATGATTAGCAAAATACTTCAACAAATAGAAGATTCAAAACAAAGAGGTCTTGATAAGGTATTATATGGTTTAGGAATACCAAATGTTGGAAAAAAAATAGCAAAAGACCTTGCTAAAAAATTTAAATCTATAGATAATTTAATAACTGCTGAATATGATGAATTAATTTCAATTGAAGGTATAGGCGATGATATAGCTCAACAAATATATGACTTTTTTAGAAATGATAGAGTTAGAGAAATTATAGATGAATTAAAAAAAGCTGGTGTAAAATTAGAAAATGAAGAAATAACTTCTGAAGGAATATTTAATGGAGTATCTATATGTGCTACTGGAGAATTAGAAAGAATGCCTAGGAGCAAATTAAAGGAATTAATTGAAAAAAATGGAGGGGTTTTCAAAGATACCGTTACTAAAAAATTAGACCTATTAGTTGTTGGAAAAAATGCAGGTAGCAAACTTGAAAAAGCTAAAAAATTTGGCATACCGATAATGACTGAAGAAGAATTTTTTAATAAATATAATATTATGTAAAAACAGGGAGAATATGGAATATTCTCCCTGTTTTAATTCCAAAAAGAGGGTTGGTGAAGGTTATTTACTTGCTAATATTTCTACAATATCTCCAACTGTTTTTATTTTTTCTAATTCTGAATCATCAATAGAAATTCCTAATTCATTTTCAAAATCCATAGTTAGATCAACTAACTCTAATGAATCTAATTCTAAATCATCTGTTAAACTTGCATTTTCTGTAATTTTCTCTTCTTCAATACTTAAACTTTCAGTCATAATTCCTTTTACTTTTTCAAATAACTCTTTTTTATCCATTTTTATCTCCTCCTTAACTTTCAAATAATTCTTTAATAATATCCTCAACTTTTTGAATTTTATTAATTTTCGAAACTGCACCACCAGTAAAAACAAATCCTTCTTCAATATTCCCTATTGCTGCATTATACAATGCTTTTGCAATACAATATGGAGCTGTTCTAAAATTACATGTTTTTATACAATGATATCTACATTCATATGGTTTCTTTTCGCCTTTTTCTACTGATTCAATAAATGAATTTTTCAATGCTCTTCCAGGTAATCCAACAGGACTTTTTATTATTGTAATATTTTCATCTTTAGCATTAATAATTGCTTCTTTGAATTTTATATCAGCATCACATTCTTCTGTCGCAATAAATCGTGTCCCCATTTGAACAGCGTCAGCTCCTAATGCTAAGACTTTTTCTACATCTTCTTTTGAATATAATCCTCCTCCAGCTATAAGAGGTATTTTTTTTCCATAATTTTTTTCTACATTCAATAAATATTCTTTTAATATAGGAATATTGTTTTCTAATTTATTATTTTCTGAAAATAATTCATCTTTTTTATATCCTAAATGACCACCAGCTAAAGGACCTTCTAATACAAAAGCATCAGGAAGATAATTGAATTTAGACATCCATCTTTTTACTATAATTTGAGCTGCCTTTAAAGATGAAACTATAGGTACTAACTTTGTTTTACTATCTTTTTTCAAAAAAGATGGTAAAGATAAAGGGAGGCCTGCACCTGAAAATATAATATCTATACCTTCATCAATAGCTGTTTTTACCATTTCAGCATAATCAGTTAAAGCTACCATAATATTTACACCTATAATACCTTTAGTTTTTTCTTTAGCTTTTCTAATATAATTCTTTAGACTTTCTATATTAGCCTTTTTATAATTTTTTATATTAGAGAAAAAACCTATTCCAGCTGTACCAATAACTCCTATTCCACCAGCATTTGCTACCGCGGAAGATAAGCCATCTAATGAAATTCCAACAGCCATTCCACCTTGGACAATAGGGTATTTTGTTTCAATATCTCCTATTTTTAATTTTTTTAAAATAAAACTCACCTCACTTTATTAAATGACCATTGGTCAGTTTATTAGAAAAATAAAAAAGTTATTTCTTCAAACTCTTTTTCATAAAATGAATATAGTAATCTAAAATTTCAGAAGCAGGAAATTTCTCATCCCAATTTTCATATAACTTTTTTCTCAATTCAAATTGCTGTACAACACCTATAGTTTGTAACCATAACAACATAGAAATTTTATTAATATCAATATCTTCTCTTATTGAACCATCATCTATCCCTTTTAAAATTAGTAATTTTAAAATATCATAAATTTCTTCACTTTTTTCATATGAATTTATAACCAATGGTTCATTTGTATCCAGATCAGCTTTTTCAGACTCATATTTTATAACAAAACTATAATAATCTGGATATTCTCTATAAAATTTAATATAAGCTCTTCCCATATTCAAAATCTTATCCAATCCACTTTTAGCTGATTTAATATCGTTTTTGATCATGTTTTCCAATATTTTTAATCCTTCATATACCAAAGAAAAAAATAAATCCTTTTTACTTGAAAAATATAGGTATAACGTACCTTTTGCCATCTTTAATTTTCTGGCAATCTCATTCATAGAAGTATTTTCATAACCTTTCTCATAAAAAATTTTTTTTGCAGCTTCCATTATTAGTTTTTTCTTTTCTTTTATTTTTTCTTCATCATAATTATGCCTTGCCATAAAAACCCCTTTTGACCATTGGTCATTTTTTACGATTATAACATTTTTCTTTTTATTTGTCAATATATAAAAAGAAGAGTTTTTTTTTTCATTATTCTTAATATTTAATTAAATTAAAGATTTTTATTATTAATTGAGAATATTTCTTTCTGAAACATATTATGAAACAAATTGAAAATTTATAAAGAAACAATTTTCATGCTAGAATGAAATTGTTAAAATATATATAGGGAGGGTTAATTATGAAATCATTTTGGAAAAGCTATTTTATAGTATTTGTATTAATTGTATTAGCTGTAACTTCTTTTTCTGAAACATTGAAACGAGATGAAACATTCTTTTTTGGTGGTGGATTATGGAGTGCTCCTTCTAACTGGAATCCGTTAACTCCTTGGGCAGCTGTTCCTGGTACAGTTGGTGGGATTTATGAAACATTATTTGCATATGATCCATTAACAAATGAATTTATTCCGTGGTTAGCTGAAAAAGGTTATTGGCAAGATGATAATCACTATTATTTAAAGTTAAGAAATAATTTAAGATGGACAGATGGCGAAGTATTAAATGCTGATGATGTTATTTACACTTTTGAAATAGCTAAGATGAATACAGGCATTACATATTCTTCTATTTGGAACTGGATGACAAACATAAAAAAACTAAGTGATACAGAACTGGTTTTTGAATTTTCAGATCCAAGATATCATGAATGGAATTATCAATTATACCAAATTTCCATAATCCCTAAACACATTTGGGAAAATTATCCTATAGACGATGTTGTTACCTTAGCTAATGAAAATCCTATAGGTTCTGGTATGTATTTAGCATATGACAAAACAGATGATAGAATGATTTTCAAAAGAAATGATAATTGGTGGGGAAAAGATATTTTTGGTCTTCCTGCTCCAAAATATTTAGTTGAATTAAAAATATTCTCAAATAATGTTGCATTAGGAATGTTAATGAAAGGCGAATTAGATGTAAGTAACTTCTTCTTACCTGGAATTCCATCAGTTAAAAACATATACGGAATAAAAACTTGGTTTAAAAATGCACCATATATGTTATCAGATAATACTGCATTATTATTCTTAAATACAAGAAAAAAACCAATGGATGATCCTAAATTCAGAAAAGCATTAGCTTATTCAATAAATGTTGCACCTATAATTAGAAGAGTTTTTGAATTCCAAGTTGAAAAAGCTAATCCATTAGGATTCTTGCCTATTGAATCATGGATGAAATATTATGATGAAAAAATAGTTGAAGAATACGGATTTACATATAGTCCAGCAATGGCAAATAAAATTTTAGATGAAGCAGGATATAAAGACATTGATAATGATGGTTTTAGAGAAACACCTGATGGTAAAAAAATAGATTTAACTATAATTGTTCCTTTTGGTTGGACAGACTGGATGGAATCTATTAAAAATATCTCAGCTGATTTTGAAAAAATCGGAATTAAAGCTGAACCAAAATTCCCTGATTATGGAAAATACATGGAAGATATGAATTCTGCAACTTTTGATATGTTAATTAATAATTTCAATAGTAATGTTTCATCAACACCTTGGACATATTTTAACTGGTTATTTGAATCAAATCAAGTTAACAATGAAAAAGAATATGGTGGAAATTGGGGAAGATATGTTAATCAAGAATTATTTGATCTAGTAAATGAATTTAATAAAACAAGAGATGAAGAGAAAGGTAAAGAGATTGCATTAAAAATTGAAAAAATATTCTTAGAAGAAATGCCTGTTATTCCTCTTTGGTATAACGGAATGTGGTTCCAAGCAAGTGAAAAGTATTGGACAAATTATCCAAGTGAAGAGAATCCAGTAGCATGGCCATCATTGTGGGGAGGAAGATGGCAAGTTGGCGGAAACATAATGTTATTAAATTTAAAACCTGCAAAATAATATTTGAATAATAAATCGCTCCAACTCGAAAGGGTTGGGGCATATAAATAAACAGGAGGATTATAATGGGAAAATATCTAAGAAAAAAAATATTAATATATATAATAACATTTTTTGTTGCAGTTTCTATTGATTGGGCTATTCCTCGCTTTATGCCGGGAAATCCTGTTTCATTATTATTATCAAGATTTTCAGGCCTTCCAGAGGCTACAGAAAAATTAAATACATATTTCACTAAAGCATTTGGATTAGATCAACCATTATGGAAACAATATGTTAATTTTTGGATTTCTTTATTTAAAGGAGATCTAGGAGTTAGTGTATTTTTATATCCAAAAAGTGTAGTGGATATTATAAAAGGCTCTATCTTATATGATATAGTCTTATTAGTTCCAGCAATAATATTAAGTTGGTTTGCCGGAAATAAATTAGGAGCTTTAGCTGCAATAAATAAAAAAACAGATAATTCGATTATACCATTTTTCTTTTTCTTAACTTCTTCTCCATATTTTTGGATGGCTATGTTAATGGCTTGGTTTTTAGGATTTATGATACCCATATTTCCATTATCTGGAGCATATAGTTATACGATGACACCATCATTTACATTGGAATTTATTTTAGATTTTTTATACCATTTAGCTTTGCCATTTTTATCATTGTTTTTGGTAATGATGGGCGGTTGGGCTATAGGTATGAGAAATATGATTATATATGAAATGGGTTCAAATTATTCAAAATATATGGAAGCATTAGGTGCATCAGATAAATTAATTAGAAGATATGCTTTTAGAAATGCGATTTTGCCACAAGTAACAGGTTTAGCATTACAGTTAGGAACTATAATATTAGGATCTTTAACAACACAAAGTGTTTTTTCATATCCAGGTTTAGGGTTCTTATTATTGCAAGCAATACAAAATCAAGATTATTTTTTGATTCAGGGAATTTTTTTAGTTATTGTAATAATGGTTTTAGCTGGTAATTTTATAGTTGATGTAATATATGTATTTATAGATCCACGAATAAGATACTCGTATGTCGAGGAGGTTTAAAATGAAATTAAATCTAAAAAAATATGAAAATTTATATTTTGCATTAAAAAATAAAAAAGTTATTATAGGAATGACAATATTCACATTTTTTCTTTTATTAGGCTTAATTGGACCATATTTTGCAAAATATGATCCGTTGGAATATGCTGGCCCTGGATATATGCCTCCAAGTAAAGAATTTTGGTTGGGGACAAATATTTTTGGTCATGACATTTTTACGCAATTAGTATATGGATTGCGTAGTTCATATTTTGTAGGCTTTTTTGGTGGAACACTTGCAACAATAATAGGTTTGTTTGTGGGTTTTTTATCAGGATACAAAGGTAAATGGGTAGATGAATCATTAATGATGATTACAAATATCATGCTTGTTATTCCTACATTAGCGGTTCTAATTATTATATCGGCATATTTATCATTTAGAGGTATGGTTTTTGAAAGTGTAATTATAGGGCTAACAAATTGGCCATGGACAGCAAGAGCTGTAAGATCTTTAACAATGTCAATTAAAAATAAGGATTTTGTAAATTTATCAAGAATTTCAGCATTACCAACTAGAAAAATAATATTACAAGATATTGCTTCTAATATGTTTTCATATATATTTATGGTTTATATTCTTCAATTTGGAGGAGCTATATTATCAGCAGTAACTTTAGATTTTATAGGATTAGGTCCAACGAAAGGAATATCCTTAGGTTTAATTATGCAAGTTGCTAGAGATTGGAATGCAATTCAACTTGGAATGTGGTGGTGGGCTATTATTCCTGGGCTAGTTATTACATTATTAGTAACCTCCTTATATTTTATTAATACAGGTTTAGATGAAGTATTCAATCCAAAATTACGGGAGATGTGATATTAATGAATAAAGTTTTAGACGTAAAAAATTTAAAAGTGTATTATAAAACGTTAAAAGGGTATGTAAAAGCAATAGATGACGTTACTTTTCATATAAACCAAGGGGAAATTTTAGGAATAGCTGGAGAATCAGGATGTGGTAAAAGTACCTTGGGAAACAGTTTAATATTATTAAAACCACCTATGAATTATATATCTGGAGAGGCAAATTTAAATGGAATAAATATAATGAATTTATCAAAAAAAGAAATGAAAAATATAAGATTTAAAAATATATCTATTATACCTCAATATGCAATGGATGCATTTAGTCCTACAAAAAGAATAAAAACATTTATCTCAGATCTTGTTAGAGAACACGGGATTATTCCAAATGAAGAATTTTTTAAAAAAGTAAAGGAAAGAATGAAATTAGTAAATTTAGATCCAGATGTAATAGATAGATATTCTGTTGAATTATCTGGAGGTATGAAACAAAGAGTTATAATGGTTATTTCGACTTTATTAGATCCAGATTTGTTAATTGCTGATGAAGTAACTTCAGCATTAGATGTTAGCTCGCAAAGATTTGTTTGTAATATGTTAGTTAAATTTAGAGATATGAATATAGTTAAATCTATGATATTTATTACTCATGATGTAGCTGTTCTTAATCAAATAGCAGATAGAATTATGATTATGTATGCCGGAAGAATAGCAGAAATTGGAAAAACAGAAACAATATTAAACAATCCTAAACATCCATATACAAAAGCATTGATAAAGGCTATACCAAAAAGCGACATAAGAATAAAAGAAAAAAAATTATCTAGTATAAAAGGGACACCACCTAATTTGTTGAATATTGAGGAAGGCTGTCGATTTAGATTTAGATGCCCATTGGCTAATGAAAAGTGTTTAAAAAATCCACCAATAAAAACATATGAAGATGGACATCAAGTAGCTTGTTGGAATGTAGGTGAAAATAATGAGTGAAATATATATGGAATTAAAAAATATAACAAAAGAATTTGGAACAGATTTTTTTGGTAAGAATAAATTTAAAGCTGTAAATAATGTATCTTTTAATATAAAAAAAGGTGAAATTTTATCTTTGATTGGTGAGAGTGGAAGTGGGAAAACAACTGTAGGAAAAATGATATTGAGATTATTAAAGCCTACATATGGTGAAATATTATTTTTAAATAAAAATATTTGGGATATAGATGATACAAAGGAGTATTATAGAAACGTGCAAGCTATATTCCAAGATCCTTTTTCTTCTTTTAATACTTTATTCAAAGTTGATAGAGTGTTTAATATGGTTTTTGAAACATTCTATCCAGATGAAAAAAATAGAAAAGAAAAAATAGAAAAAGTTATTAATCAAGTTGGTATGAATCCAACCAATATCTTAGGCAAATATCCTCATCAATTAAGTGGGGGACAATTACAAAGGTTGTTAATAGCTAGAGCTTTGTTAATGAATACAAAAATACTAGTTGCAGATGAACTAATAAGTATGTTAGATGCTTCTACAAGAATAGATGTCTTAAACTTATTATCTGATATAAGAGAAAAAACAGGGATGTCTATTATTTTTATAACCCATGATTTATCATTAGGATATTATTTAAGCGATAGATCTTTAATAATGTATAAAGGAGAAATTGTTGAACAGGGAGATACATACGATGTATATAATAATCCTATTCATCCATATACAAAAATGTTGTTAAATTCTGTTCCTGAAATAGATAAAAAATGGGATCCTAATGAACAATTTTTACCAGAAACTGTAGAGTATGAAATAAAAAAATTTTATTTAAAAAATAAAAGTTATGATGATATATATATGGAATTTGAAAAAAATCATATTGTGAAAGTGAGGTAGTAAAATGAAAAGAACAGATTTTCCAAAAGAATTTAAATTTGGAACAGCAACAGCATCATATCAAATAGAAGGTGGAATAGAGGATAGAAGTCCGTCAATATGGGATGAATTTTCACATACACCAGGAAAAACAAAGAATGGAGATAATGGTGATGTAGCATGTGATCATTATCATAGATATGAAGAAGATATTGAAATAATGAAAGACATAGGTGTTGATGCATATAGATTTTCTATTTCATGGCCAAGGGTTATGACTGATGGTATAAAACCCAATGAAAAAGGTATAGATTTCTATCAAAAGCTTGTTGATAAATTATTAGAAAATAATATTACACCTTTTATTACATTATATCATTGGGATTTACCATTATATTTATACAAAGAAAAAAATGGGTGGTTAAATCCAGATATAGCAAATTATTTTCAAGATTATGCATCATTAATGTTTAACAAATTAGGAGATAGAGTAAAACATTGGATAACTTTAAATGAACCATGGTGTTCTGCATTTTTAGGATATTTTGTTGGAGAGCATGCTCCTGGTCATAAAGATTTCCAAGAATCATTTTATGTAGCTCATAATCTTTTAAGATCTCATGGAAAAGCAGTTATTGCATTTAGAGATATTGTAAAAGATGGAAAAATAGGAATAACAAATGTAGTAACAAAGGTAGAATCATTATCAAATGATGAAAAAGATATACAAGCTGCAAAATTAGTTGATCAATATATAAATGGATGGTATCATGATCCAATAGTATATGGTAAATATCCTGAAGAAGCAGTAAATTCTTTAAAAAATATAAAATTAGATATACCAGAAAATGATTTTGATATTATTTCACAAACAATAGATTTCTTTGGAGTAAATTATTATTCAAGACAAGTAATATCATATGATGAAAATCATCCTTTAAAATTCAAGCATGCAGAAGGTCCATTACCAAAAACTGAAATGGGATGGGAGATATACCCAAAAGGATTATACGATAAGCTAGTAGAATTTAATAATAAATATAAATTACCATTATATATAACAGAAAATGGAATGGCTGGACCAGATAAATTAGAAAACGAACAAATTCATGATGATTATAGGATAAATTATATAAAAGATCATTTTAAATCAACATTAGATGCAATAAAAGATGGAGTAGATTTGAGAGGATATTTTATTTGGTCATTAATGGATAATTTTGAATGGGCACATGGATATTCAAAAAGATTTGGTTTAGTATATGTTGATTATAATACTCAAAAAAGATATTTAAAAGATAGTGCTTTGTGGTATAAAAATTTTTTATTGAATAAATAATTAATGAGAAAATATTGGAGGTATAATATGAAAAAATTCCCTGAAGATTTTTTATTTGGAATTTCGATGTCTGGATTTCAATTTGAGATGGGTGGAAAAGTAATAGATAAAAATACTGATTGGTTTAAATGGACCCATGATGAAAGAATAATAAATGCTGGATTAGTGAGTGGAGATTTTCCAGAAAATGGAACAAATTATTGGGAATTGTATAAAAAAGATAATAAATTAATGGAAAAATTAGGACTGAATATTGTAAGAATTGGTATTGAATGGTCAAGAATATTTCCAAATCCAACCTTTGAGGTAAAAACAAAAGTCATTGAAAAGAATGATGATATTATTTCTATAGAAGTTGATGAAAATGCTATTTTAGAATTAAAAAAATTAGCAAATTTAGAAGCTTTAGAGCATTATAAAAAAATAATTATTGATCTTAAAGAAAAAAACATTAAAGTAATGGTGGATTTAAATCATTTTTCATTGCCATTATGGATACACGATCCTATTAATGTTAACTTATATCATAAAGCTCCTTTTGGTTGGGTTGATAAAAATACAGTAATTGAATTTACTAAATATGGAGCGTTTCTAGCCAATGAATTAGATGAAATTGTAGATTTTTGGTCTACTATGAATGAACCACAAATCGTATCTTCTTTAGCATATTTACAACCAAAGTCAGGATTCCCACCATCAATAATAAATGAAGAGTATTATAAATTAGCTCAAAAACATCAAGCAGAAGCTCATTGTAGAGCATATGATGCAATGAAAAAATATACAAAAAAACCTATAGGATTTATATATTCCTTTACATGGATTGATCCTGAATCTCCTGAGGATATAGAGGTTGTTGAAGATGCAAAATATTTTAATAATTATCATTTTACTGACATGATTTTTAGAGGGAATTTAGATTTTCATATTGATGGAAGTAAAAAGTTCAGAGAAGATATGAAAGGTAAAACAGATTTTTTAGGAATAAATTATTATACAAGAACTGTTGTAAAAAAACATGATAATAAATGGAAAGTTGTAGATGGATATGGATACTCTTGTAATGGTAAATTAATTAAGACAGATAAACCTGTAACTGATATGGGATGGGAAGTTTATCCTTTAGGATTAAAGAACATTATTTTAGAAATTAAAGGAAGATATAATAATCCAATAATGTATATTACTGAAAATGGTATTTCTGATAAAGGAGATATTCAACCTTATTTCATAATTTCTCATTTAATAAATATTCATGAATCTATTGAATTAGGAGCAAATGTAAAAGGTTATATGTATTGGTCAATATTAGATAATTACGAATGGCCAGAAGGATTTTCAAAAAGGTTTGGTTTAATTCATGTTGATTATGATACTAAAGTAAGAACATGTAAACCTGCTTATTTTGTGTATAAAGATATAATTGAAAACAAAGGAATAAATAATTATTTGCTTAATTATATTAAATATCCATATAATTTGGAATAGGAGTGAGAAAAATGGCAACTTTGAGGGAAATATCTAAAAAAATCGGTATATCTATTGCAACAATTTCAAGAGTAATAAATGGTGCTGAAAATGTTTCAGAAGAAACAAGGAAAAAAGTACTTAAAGCTTTACAAGAATATCATTATCAGCCCCCTCAGGTTGCAAGGAAAAAATTACATTATCTTGTAGGAATTATTGTTCCGAATCTTTTAGGGAATCATTATAATATGATTTCTGAAAGTATTGAATTAGAATTGTCTAAACATGGATATGATAGTTTTGTAACTTCCACACATTTGCTTTTGAATAAAGAAATAGAAATTTTAGAACAATTTTTTTCAAGAAGAGTGGATGGAATTATTATTTGTACTACAAAAAATGATGATAAACATATAGAAAAACTTATTAGATCTGCTATTCCAGTAGTTGCTGTGGATAGAAATGATAGTGATATAAATGTTGATACTGTAGGAATTGATAATTATCATTCTGCATACATTGCTATGAAATATTTGTATAATAAAGGACATAGAGATATACTTTTTGTAAGCGGGGAGAGGGAAGTATATTCAGCTAAAGTTAGAGAGAAAGCTGTTATTGATTTTTCTAAAAAATATGAAGTTAACTTGAAAATTTTAGAAGGTGATTTTCAGTTTGAGGGTGGATATAGTTCTATAAAAAAATATTTAGAAAAAAATGGGAAGGATTTTTCGGCAATTTTTTTTATAAATGATCAAAGTGCATTAGGTGGAACAAGAGCAATATATGAAGCTGGATATTCAATACCAGATGATATTTCAATAATAGGATTTGATAATGATAAATATTCTAAGTATTTATACCCTCCATTAACAACGGTTCACCAACCTAGAAAAGAAATGGGTGAAAATGCAGCAAAATTGCTAGTTGAAAGAATAGAAGGAAATGGAAGTAAAGTAAAAAGAAAGATTATTTTACCAACTGAAATAATAGAAAGAAATTCTGTAAAAGAGGTGAAAAAATGATACCTTGGGAAGAAAGGAAAGATAAAAATGAGATTATATGGAGATACTCTAAAAATCCTATAACAAAAAGAAATCAATTTAAAAACGGAGCTAGAATATTCAATTCCGCTGTTTTACCATATAATAATGGATTTATTGGTGTTTTTAGAGTAGATCATAATAATACAGTACCTAATCTTCATATTGGAAGAAGTGAGGATGGAATAAACTGGGAATTTAACGAAAATGCTATTGAATGGATAGATAAAGATGGAAATATATCAGTTCCTATATACGCTTATGATCCCAGATTAGTAAAACTGGATGATTATTATTATATAACATTTTGTACTGATTTACATGGTCCTACAATAGGAGTAGGAAGGACAAAGGATTTTATTAAATTTGAAAGACTTCCAGATGCTTTTTTGCCATTTAATAGAAATGGTGTCTTATTTCCAAGAAAAATAAATGGGAAGTATTATATGCTTAGCAGACCAAGCGATAATGGTCATACTCCATTTGGAGATATTTTTATTAGCGAAAGTAATGATCTTATACATTGGGGAAATCATAAATGGTTAATGGGTAGGAAAAATGATTCTTGGTGGGAGAATTTAAAAATAGGTGCAGGTCCAATACCTATTGAAACTAATAAAGGTTGGTTATTAATTTATCATGGAGTTACAAATACATGTAATGGATATGTGTATAGTTTTGGAACAGCATTATTAGATTTAGAAGATCCATCAAAAGTGTTATATAGATCAAACAATTATTTAATGACCCCAGAAGAAAGTTATGAAACAATTGGATTTGTTCCAAATGTTGTATTTCCTTGTTCAGCATTAGTTGAAAATGATAAAATTGCTATTTATTATGGAGCTGCAGATACTTAC
The DNA here is from genome assembly GCF_029910535.1 of Marinitoga aeolica. Lineage (NCBI taxonomy): Bacteria > Thermotogati > Thermotogota > Thermotogae > Petrotogales > Petrotogaceae > Marinitoga > Marinitoga aeolica. Next base: position 2,258,145 of record NZ_CP069362.1, on the reverse strand, counting down.
ATAGGAGTAGCTTTCGCATATTTAAATGAATTAATAGAATTTACAAAAAATGATAATTAAACTGAGAAGAATTCCTTTTTAGAATTCTTCTTTTATTTGAATTTAAAATATAATATGGTATAATAAAGTAAATTAGAAAGGAGATGAAAGTATGGATTTAAAAACAAAATTAAATGACGATATGAAAAAATATATGAAAGCAAAAAACACTAAAGCTTTAAATGCTATTAAAATATTAAAGACAGAAATAAAAAAAGCTGAAGTTGAAAAACAAAGAGAGTTGAATGAAGATGAAATGATGTCTTTGATCAGAAAACAAATTAAAATGAGACAAGATTCTATTCAACAATATAGAGAAGCTAATAGAGAAGATTTAGTGGAAGAGGAAGAATATGAATTAAATATTTTAAAAGAATATCTTCCTCCAGAAATGTCAGATGAAGAACTTGAAAATATTATTAAAAATATAATAGCAGACTTAGGAGAAAACGTTAAGTTTGGTCAGGCAATGGGAAAAGTTATGAAGGAATTAAAGGGAAAAGTTGATGGTAGCAGAGTAAATTCAATAGTAAAAAAATTGTTGGGATAATAAATGAAAAAAATTTTTATATTTCTATTTTTAATATTAGTTATAGTGAATTTTTCACAAATTGGAATTAAAAAAGAAAATATTTTATTAAAGAAAAACTCAGATTCATGGATTGTTGATCAAATTATCGATGAATTTGAGTCAAAGCTTTCGTATTCCTATAATGTATATAAATATAATAAGAAAAATATCTTAAATTTAAATTATGATGTTGAAATAGATTTCACAGAAGACTCTTCAAAAAACAACATTAGAATTTTAGCTACTTTTGATGGAACAAGAATAGACTTAACTGAAAAAATTAAAAATAATAAAGATTGGATTAAGATTTTCTCTACAAAAGTACTTGAAAAAATTTCTTTTAAAAGGCTTAAGTATAGTAAAAATTGGAATTTTCTCCAGTTAACTTTTTGGGATGGAATAGATGAATACCCTATGATTTCTCCAGATAAAAATAAAATAATTTTTATTTCAGACAGATATATTGGGAATAGAAATGTATGGGGTTATAATTTAATAGAAAATAAATATATTAATATACCTCTTAATTTTTCTTCTGAATATTTTCCTAATATAACAGAAGATGGTTCTTATGTATTTCAAAGTTCTTTATATGGGAAATGGGATGTTTTAATATATAACCCTGAAAATGAAGAAGTAAAAAGAATTTCCGATGATTCATATAATGCATATACTCCATATTATTATAAAGGGAATATTTATTTTTCCGCTGAAGAACGAAATGGAGAAAGTTGGACAGAAATTTATAAATACAACATAAAAGAAAATAAAATTGACAAAATTACATCTTTAAAAAATACTTTTAAATTTAGACCCACTTTATGGAAAAACAAAATAATTTTCCAGATGATAAATCCCAGAAGTGGACAGAATGATATTTGTACAATAGAAAATCATAATATTAAAACAATCATATCTTCTGATCTAAATGAAGTTGATCCATTTGGTTTTGGAAATTATATTATCTATTCAAAACCAAAAGATGGGTATTATAGGATTACTTTATATGACACTGAAAATAATAAAGAAAATCCTTTAACTATCAACATATCTGATGACGCATTTTATCCTTCTGCATATGATAATATTATATTATTTTCATTATATTATAAAAATGGAGAGCCGGATATTTTTGCAATCCGACTCTCCAAATAAGTTTATTTTATTACTTTTTCTAATTCTATTTTTTCTTCTTTTGATAATATTTTTTCAACATCTATTAAAAATATCATACTATCATCTGTTTTTATTATACCACTAATATAATCTGCTTTAGTTCCTCCTACCGAAGGAGATTCCTCGATTTGTTCTTGCTTTATATTCATTACTTCTTTTACTTCATCAACCATTAGACCAAATTTTTTCTCACCAATTTTTACTACCAATATTTTTGCTTTATCTTTATCTTCAAATTGAGGATAGCTAAACTTAACCCTTAAATTAATAACCGGCAAAACTCCATCCCTGAAGTTAACAATTCCTTCTATAAAATCAGAAGATTCTGGAACTTTAGTTGTTTTTTGATATTCTATAACAGTATCTACATGATTAATGTCAATAGCAAACTTTTCATCTTCAATATTAAAACTTACAGCCTTCAATTCAACAGACATATTTTCCCCTCCTTTTACTTTTATTATATTATATCATAAATAATTATATTTTGAAACTTTCAAAACAGAGGAAAATTTTATTGTGTATATTAGTTTTTAACCAATATCTTCATTTAAATTTGATTAAATATAATAATCATGTTATGTAATAATTTTTATTCAATTTGAAGAACTATAAAATTATGATATAATTGCTTGTCAGGAAATTAAAAGGAGGGATTCAATGAAATTAAAAAGTAAACTTCTTCTCATTTTCGTTGTTATATTATTAGTTCCATTTCTCATTTTGGGATATTTTTCTATAAATAGTTCTGAAAAAGTGTTAAAAAACGAAATAGAATCAAAATTCTCGAACATAATGGAATCAAAAACTTTTGAATTAACTTTGATACTTGATAGATATAAAGGCGCTTTAGAAAATATTTCTAATTTTCAATACCTTCCTATAATGCTTAAATCAATGAACTCTTATTTTAAAGATTTTCAAAATATAGCAAACTTAAAAGATGTATATGTAGATCAAAATCCAAATCCTCCAGAAGAAAGATATAAATTAAATAACATTAATGAGGACGAATTAGAAAAATATGGTGATGATGAATTTTCAATTTCCGATTATGATTTATTGCATAGAAAGTATCATCCTAATTTAGTTACATATGCGTTATCCCAAAATATTGAAGATATTTATTTATTAAATACTGAGGGAGATATTATATATACCTTAAATAAAGGTTCAGAATTTACAGAAAACATAAAGGAATTGGAAGATACTTCATTAGGTAAATTATTTAATTCACTAAAAAAACAATCAGATGATAAAATTACAATAGAGTTTTCGAATATATCCCTTTATAAATATAAAAACAATAAGCCAATATTATTTATTGGAAAACCTTTTGTATATAGATATGCTAGATATGGTTATATAATAATAGCAATAGACTTTCAAAAAATAGGACATATTATATTTAATTCTATAAATAAAACTTCAAATACAGATATTTACGTATTAAATAAAGATAATATGTTAATTTCAACACTAAATGGTGTTAATATTGGAAAGAAATTTACACAAATACCTTCATCACCAAATATTATTACCGAATATAATAATTATGAAAAGAAAAAAGTTTTAGGAATACTATCCAAAATAAAACTAAATAATGAAACATTAAAAATAGTGTTAGAAGAAGACAAAAATGCAGCATATATGCCTATTAATAAATTGAAAAATATGTTGATTGTTGTAATAGGTATTACTTTAATAGTAGCTATAATTATTGCCATTATTTTTGCAAACAGCCTAACAAATCCAATAAAAACTATTGAAAAGAATGCTATGTTAGTTTCAGAAGGAGATTTGACACAAGAAATTTCAATTGTTAGAAAAGATGAAATTGGCTTAATTGGAAATATTTTTAATAAATTAAAAGATACCATAAAAAATATATCCATTTCATTCAATAATTATTCTAACACCTTAAAAAATGCAGAGGAAAATCTTAATTCAACATCTGATGAATTAATAAATATCACAACTCAAACATTTGAATCATTTGAAGAAATTAAAGAAAAGTTAGAAATTGTAGCATCATCTGCAGAAGAAACAACAGCAAATATTCAGGAAATAACATCAGGAGCAGATTTATTATCAAAATCCGCAAATGATTTAAATTCTAAAACAAAAGAAATTTCCATTAGCGCTTCTTTAGGTAAGTCTAATATTCAAAATATGATAAATGACGTTACGAATATTGAAGGATTGGTAGAAAAAAGTAATTCTATGATTTCTAAACTATTTGACAAATCAAAAGCAATAGAAGAAATTGTTAATCAAATAACTGAAATTTCAAAACAAACAAATTTATTAGCTTTGAATGCAGCTATTGAAGCTGCAAGGGCTGGTGAAGCAGGGAAAGGCTTTGCTGTTGTAGCTGATGAGATCAGAAAACTCGCAGATGAATCAAGTAACTCTGCAGCAAATATTACAGAAAACCTCAACTCACTCGTTAATGATGCCAGCGAAGCATTAAAAGAAAGCTCTAATATTACTAGTAATGTTAATCAAATAGTAGAGTCTATTAAAGAGATTGGAAAACAAATGGAAAATATACTTTCTGAAATTGATGTTATTTCTGAAATGGTTGATAATACTTCGAATATTTCAAATCAACAAAAAATTTCAACCTCAGAAATCACTAATGCCATTGAAGCAATCTCTGTTTCTATTCAACATATAACAGAAAAAGTTGAAGATGTTTCTTCTATGATGAAAAGGCAAAAAAATAAATTAAATGATTTTGATATTTTGATTGATGAACTGGAAAATATGATAACTGATATGCTTAATTTCTCAAAAAATTTTAAATTATAGTAGTATTTATAAGAACTCCGGGATTTTTTCTCGGAGTTCTATTTTTGATATAAAAAATAATAAATAATATGTTATAATTATATTAGGTGATAGTATGAAAATTTTTAAATTTAAACTAAAAATAATACATATACTTTTTATTCTATTTCTTTCTATTTATTTAATAACTTACTTATTTAACAATCCCTGGATTGAAATTTTTGAATTGAAAACACTGGATCTAAGATATAGAATAAGAGGAGAAAAAAAGATAAATTCCAAAGTCGTTATTATTGCTATAGATGAAAATTCATTAATAAATATGTCTACACAATTTAATGATGAATGGCCGTGGAATAGAGAACATTATGCAAGAATGATTGCAAAATTATTTAAATTAGGTATTAAAACTATCGGGTTTGATGTTTCTTTCACAACACCATCAGAAAGTAATATTATGAGTAATGGAAAATCAAAAGATGATGTGTTATTATCTGCAATTCTAAGAAAATATAATAAAGTTGTATTGGGAACATATTTAACTGTAAAAAAACAAAATTTCGAAGAATATAATGATAAATTTAAGGAAGAATTAGAAAAAAACAGATTTTATTTGAAATATTCCTTCAAATTAAAAAACCCAGAATATTTGCCTTTATTCTTTCCATTAACTGCATATAAAATAATACCTCCAATCCCGGAATTTTCATCATTGGCTCCAGCATCCACATATGAAATTGGACAGCTAGATCCAGATGGAGTAGCCAGAAGCTTACCTTTAATATTTAAAGAGAACTGGGCTGCAGAAAAAGGATATAGTACAGGTTTATTTCCACATATGGATCTTATTTTATATGCTTTTTATAAAGATTATGATGTAAATAAATTTATTTTTGATCCAAAAAATTATTCAATAGAAGTTAATGGTGAAACTATAAAAACAGATAAAAATGGATTTTATTTGTTAAACTTTTACGGGAAGGGATCGGACATATTTGATACTATATCTTTTTATGATTTAGTCTATACAAATAAATATGATAATTACGACTTTAAAGGGAAGGTTGCAATTCTAGGGTATTCAGCTACTGCAAAAGGACTGTATGATTTACGAATAACTCCTTTTTCAAATGATGAACCAGGTGTTTATTTGCATGCTACTGCTGTGCAAAATTTAATAAACAAAGATAAAATTCAAAGAATTAACTTTTTTTATAGTGTAATTATATTATTTTCATTGCTCTTTTTATCTTTATTATTTTCTATGTTTAAAAAAGTTTCCATAAAAATCTTTTCATTTTCAATACCTACATTATATATTTTCATCTCTTATTTTTTATTCAAAAATAATATATGGGTTGATACTTTTTATCCTGTTGTTTCAACACTAATAATCCCAGTTGTAGATACTGTTCAATCTGTATTAAAAGAATCTAAAGAAAAAAAGAAAATAAAATCGTTCTTTTTTAAATATGTGCCGGATTTTGTAGCCCAAAAACTTCTTGATCAGGGTAAAACAGAGCTTGGTGGTGAAAAAAAAGAAGTCGTTATTATAATGTCTGATATAGTTGGATTTACTGAAAAATCTGAAAAGCTTTCTCCAGAAGAGGTAGTAAGGTTTTTGAATTATTACTTATCTGAAATGGCTGATATTATAAGAAATAAATACTATGGTACAATAGATAAATTTATAGGAGATTTAATAATGGCCATTTTTGGTGCCCCTATAGAATTTGGAGATGAGGTTGATAGAGCTATTTCCTGTGCTTTAGATATGCGAAAAAAACTCAAAGAAATAAACATAAAATTAAAAGAAATGGGTTTTGATTTTGAAGTAAATGCTGGAATTGGAATGCATTATGGTGAAGTTATTATAGGTAATATTGGTGCAGATTTTAGAATGGACTACACATGTATAGGAGATACGGTAAATACCACTTCAAGAATTGAACATTTAACTCGTGATTTAAATCAATGGTTAATCGTAACCGAAGAAATTGTGAAAAGAGCTAAAAAATTTAACTTCGAATATATAGGGGATTTTAAAGTTAAAGGGAAAAAATTACCTTTGAAATTATATGCTATCAAGGAAGGAGATCTTAATGAATAAATTTCATAACCTGCTTTTAGAAAATATTAACACATTAAAACTACTTGGTATAGATTTTAGAATTATTATAGATAATGAAATTTATGAAAATTCAAGTTCTAATAAAAAAGAACATATTAAAGTTCAATATAAAGGAAAACATTATGTAGAAATCGTCTTTTTTGAAAATATTGATTATATTTTTTTGCTAAGTTTGGATTCTATTGTTAAAGATTTTTGTTCCATAAAAAAAGAAAAAGATATTGACGAAAAGATATTAAACTTTATTTCCAATTTAAAACCAAATATTAAATTTAAAAAAACTATTGAAAACATAAAAAAAACTTTAAAAAGCACTTTTTCTCTTGATGAGATTAAATTTTATTTGTCCGCTAATACTAAATTTTTTGAAAATATCGAATTTATTACTTCTACAGAAAGAATTATTCCCTATATAAGTTGCAATATTGATAAAATGAGAATCCCTGTAATTTTAGAAAATCTTGATCTTGGTTATTTTGTTTTAATACGAAATAAAGGTTTTACATTATATGATTATGCCTTAATATACAAATTGAATGATTACATTAAAAAGAATATTGAAAATTCATTTTTAGAAAATAAATTTAACATTATTCTTGATAAATCATTGAATGTACTAACAATTATTCTAGAAACTAGAGTACCTGGAGCTGAAAAACATTGTGAAAATATTTTGAAATCAGCTATAAAATTTGGGGAAATATTAAATTTAAGTAATAAAAATATCCAAAATCTCAAATTTGGAAGTATGATATTTGATATCGGAAAAATTGGAATACCAGAGAAAATTTTGTCAAAAAAAGGAGAATTAACTTTGGAAGAAAATAATCTAATAAAAAAACATGTTATATATGGATATAATCTTGTATCAAAAATCCCAACTATCCCAGAAGAAGTCAAAAAAATTGTCTTGTATCATCATGAAAAATGGAATGGCGAAGGATATCCCGAAGGATTAACAGGAGATAATATTCCTTTATTAGCACAAATTATTGGTTTGCTTGATACATATTATTCACTGTTAGAGGATAGACCATACCGTAGTAAATTACCAAAAACAAAAGCTATTGAATTAATTGATAGTTATAGTGATGTTTTTTTTAATCCAATATTGGTAGATGTTTTAAAAGAGGTGGTTAAAAATGATTGAAAACATATTTTTTTATTTTTTACTTTCTCATTTAATTGGTGATTATGTATTTCAAACGTCTTATATTGCTCGATATAAAAATTTAAAAGTTGGTGTCTTAATTTTGCATATTTCCATTATTTTTATTTCAATGTTTATATTATTTCTACCTTCAGATTTGAATTTTTATAACTTTTTTATAATAATCTTATTAACTTTTATCCATTTATCTATAGATACTTTAAAATTTAAGAATAGAGCAAAAAAAGCATTTAATTCACATACTTATTATATTTTAGACCAAGTTATGCATTTTTCTTCGTTGATTTTGGCAAGTATGTTATATAAACCTCAAAACTTTTTCATTTTACCTGAATATACAAAAATCATTACACTTGGATTGTTTAATGCTTATTTCATAAGTTTATTATTTTATATGATTGATGGATTTTCAAAGCCTTACAAAAGAGATTATTTGGGATATTTATTTAGATTTTCTTTGCCTTTTATAAAGTATTATAGCAATATATTATTTTTAATATTCTCGTTTTTATTTATTATATCTTCAATACTAATTATGATGAAAAAAGAAGAAATAAATACTAAATCAGAGTTAGGCCCACTGGCGTTTAGTATAATAATTACTTATTTAACCATATGGAGGTGAAATTATGTTTAAAAAATGGGGAATGGTGATTTTATTTTTACTAAGTGTATCGTTGTTTTTTGGAGAATTCTCTATTAATGTTGAAAATACAACAATTTATGCTGGTGAAAGTGTACCTATAGAAATTGAAACAAATCAAACAACGCTAACACATCTTTATGTTGATGTTACAAGTGGTGGTTTTGATGATCCACTAATTTTATTTGATGGATTTGACCTGATTGATGGAAAGGCTCATTTAACCTTTCTTGCTCCTTTAATACCTGGAGATTCTATTATTACTTTTTTTAATGAAGATAAAACATTCGAAAAGGTTTTAAAATTAAAAGTAATTGAAGAAAGCATGGATTTACCTGAAACAAAATTAATAATATTAGAAAAAAGAGGAAATGTTTTATACAAAACCCCTAATTCAGATATCTGGGATTCTCTTTCAAACGATACTGTAATACAGGAAAAATCAGAATTATTAACATTAAAAGATGGATTTGTCCATTTAAAAGAACCAAGTCTTAATATTGAAATTAAGGTTGCTGCAGATACTCAATTATATATAAAACGTTTAAGAGTTTCTGAAAGCGGGGATATTGATATTGAATATGAATTGAAAAAAGGTGCAACAGTTAATAAAATTAAAGAAATATTAGCTCCAGGATCAAAATATTTAGTAGGTTCTGGTTCTGTAGTTGCTGGGGTTAGAGGAACAGAATTTGGATTCGAGAATCATAATGGAAATACCCAAATTAGAACCTTTGAAGGAACAGTATATACAATGGTAAATAATCAGCTATTTCCTGTGACTGCTGGAAATATGTTTAATTACTCTCCTGAGCAACCCAAACCCCAAATACAAAAATTAGATAAACCATTAGAGGAATATGAAAATGAAATCACACCTAAAGAAGAAACTAAAACTGAAAAACAACCATCAGAAGAAAAGGCTAAAGAAAAAACTAAAACCGAAGAGCAACCTTCAAAAGCAAAGGCAAATATTGGTAATATATCTTTTGGAAAACAAACGAAAGGATTAAACAGCTATCTTGTATATTCTTTTGCTCCAAATCTGGATTTTGGACCATTTGGAATCGGAATTGGCTTTAATGCTTACCAAGAAAATATAGATAGCCCTCTTTATTATGGTTTACCAACAGATGAAGCATCTCCATCAACAAATATTTTAAGCGCGTTATCTATTAATTATTTTAAATTAGATTTTCCTGCTTTCTATATAAGATATGGAATAAGTCCATCATATACAAAAGGATTAGGACTATTTATGAATAATTATTATGTTCCATATTCAAGGGTTTTGGATACAGAATTAAAATTTTCAAATTTAAAATTAGGATTCCATATCCCCTATGAAATAACTTCTTTGATGCCATTTAATTATCAACAATCTTCAAACATTTTCTTTGGATATATTAATGCTGATTTAAATATTTTCAATGCTGAGATTACTGGAATAATAAATTTAAACAAAACTAAACCTCAAAATGATTTTTATCAAGCATATTTAACTACGCTATATAAAGATATTTTATTTTTTAGATTAGGCATAGAAACAGATGTTGTTATTACAAATGAAGGTACCATGGTTTGGGGTACATTAGCAGGGCCAACAATGAATTTCCCACCATTTTTCCAATTCATGTTTGGTTTCAATTACCTATCAGCCGGTTTTAACAACGAATATTTAAATTCTTACTATGAATATAATTCTGCTAATGGTTTTTATATGAATTTAGAAAATAAAGCTTCATTTGGATTAGTAGGAAAATCCATTTTGAGTATAAGTCCATATTTACATGTACTGTTTAATTATAATAAATTATTTAGTGAAGATAGAGATAGTTTATTAAGCGGACAAATGACTATAAATATACCTTCAATAGGAGGAATGCCACAATTAACAGCAGGATTTAGTTACATGCAATATAAATTTTTGGAAGATTCTAGTGTCTCTAATGTTTTCTTAAATGATAATACCAATTTACAAGGATTCATTTATTATCCAGTATTGGAAAATTCAGGAGTTATTTATTCTATAAATTATAATATGAAAGAACAAAAATTTGAATATACTTTAAATTTCGAAACCAAGGAGTTTTAATAATGTTAAATGTAGTTATACAAAATTTTGATTTAAAAGGCATAGCATTTAATAATATATTATATGGAGAAGAAGGGAATTTTAGTATTAATATTTCTCCTGATATAAAAATATTCCCTGATAAAAAATTAACTTCTCTTGAAATAATAACACTGAAAAATTCATTAATTAATATTACTAACGATGAATTAATAAAAGTAAGATTTGAAAGCGGACATATCTTAGAAATATTAGAATTAATAAATAGTAATTTTAAATTAGAAACTGTTTTAAAATTAACAGAAGATGCACTAAGAAAACTATTAAATTCTGATGGGGCTTCAATATTATTATATAACGAGGATAAACACGTCTTAAATTTTTATGTTACCTCTGGTGGCGCCAGCGGGTATATTGAAACCATTGATGTGCCAATAGATAGCTCAATTGCGGGCGAATGCTTTAAAAGAAAAGAAACAATTATTATAAACAATGCGCAAAAAAATCCTTTACATTTTAAAAAAACAGATATGAAGGCAAAATATAAAACAAAAAATATAATTGCTACTCCTTTATTCTTTGAAAATGACACCATTGGTGTATTAGAAGCTGTTAACAAAAAAAGCGATGTTTATACACAGGAAGATATAGAAGTTATTGAACTTTTTTCTTCTTTGATATCAAATAAATTAATGAATTCAAAAATATATGAGGATTTAAGTAGTACGATAAAAGGAATAATTCTTGCAGTTGCTACAGCTATCGATTTAAGAGACAATTATACACATACTCATTCTAAAAATGTTTCAACCCTATCAATAAAAATAGGCAAAGAATTAGGATTTAATGATTCCTTTTTAGAAGAACTTGAAATTGCAGCACTTTTACATGATGTTGGGAAAATAGGAATTCCGGATGAAATATTAAATAAACCTTCAAAATTAACTGATGATGAATACAAAATTATACAATCCCATACTATTATCGGTGCTAAACTTTTATCAGAAATTGATTTTCTTTCTAAAAATATTCCTTTAGGTGCATTAGAACATCATGAAAAGCTTGATGGGACCGGATATCCTTATAACAAAAAAGATGGTGAAATTTCATTATTTGGAAAAATCCTCGCAGTAGTTGATATATATGATGCTCTAACCGCAAAAAGAATTTATAAAGAACCATGGCCAAAAGAAAAAGTATTAAGAATTTTAAAAGATGATTGTCCAAAAAAATTTGATTGTGAAATAGTAAAGGCTCTTGAAAAGTGCGTTAATATATAAAAAGGGGATTAGTTCCCCTTTTTATTTTTTAAAATATATGATATAATTTATATTGATTCTTTTATAGGAGGAGAATTCAATGATTACATTATATAGAAAATACAGACCTATGACATTTAAAGAATTAATAGGCCAAGAACATATAAAAAAATATTTTGAAAAATCAATAGAAAAAAATGAAATTTCACACGCTTATATATTTTCGGGACCACGAGGAACCGGAAAAACATCAACAGCAAGAATATTAAGTAAAATTTTAAATTGTAAAAATCCTAATGGTCATAATCCATGTAATAAATGCGAAAATTGTGTTGCTATAAATAATGGAAATTTTATGGATGTTATAGAACTTGATGCTGCTTCAAATAGAGGAATTGATGAGATAAGAAAAATTCGTGATGCTGCCAATTTTAGACCAGTTTCTGGAAAGTATAAAGTATATATAATTGATGAATTTCATATGCTCACAAAAGAAGCATTTAATGCTTTATTAAAAACATTAGAAGAACCACCTGAACATGTAATTTTCATTTTAGCTACAACTAATCTCGAAAAAGTTCCTGAAACTATAATCTCAAGAGCTCAAGTTTTACAGTTTAAAAATATTACAGAAAGTGATATAACAAATCATATTATAAATATAGCTAAATCCGAAAACAGGAATATTACAGAAGATGCAGCAAAAATAATTGCCAGAAAAGCTAAAGGTGGCGCAAGAGACGCATTGTCACTTTTAGAGCAATTGTTAAAATTCTCTGATAACAATATAACTCAGAATGATGTTATTAAAATTTTAGGATTATTTGATGAAAATTTGCTGGAAAATTTTATAAATTCTATTTATAATGGCGATAATGAAAATTTATTGAAAATATCAAATGAAATTTTTAATGAAGGTAAAGAAATTGAAGTTTTTTTAGAAGAAGTATTAGAATACATTTTTAATAATATTGAAAAATCAGAAAATTTATCAAGAGATATTCATATTGCAAAAAAATTATCTGATTTATTAAAAGAAATCAAATATTCAGAAAATAAAAAAATTCTATTTGATATTAATATATTATTATTTGCTTTTGAATTTTCTACCAATAATAATGAAAAAAAATCCTTACAATCTACTAAATTAGATAATATAACTCAATATGAAGAAATTTCAACATCTACTGTTGAATCGTTGACTTCAAAAGTATTGGATATATTATTAAATAAAAAAGAAAAAATGGATTTAGGGTTATATTTTGCTTTAAAAAATGCAAAAATAACTGAAAAAGACGACTATATTAAAATATTTTTCAAGAAGGAAAATCTATTGGAATATCAAATTGTAAAATCTAAATCTACTATTCTAGAATTATTTTATTCAAACCTTACCAAACATCTTATAAAAATAGATATTGAATACGAAAATAATAAAGATGAAGAAATGAGGAAAAATAATATTATAAAACTCTTTTAATATGGGGGGTTACTATGCATAAAAAACTTATTAGTGCATGTATTATGGCAAAAAACGAAGAACAAAATATAGGAAGATGTCTTAATAGCATAAAAGATTTTTGTGATGAAATTATTTTTGTAGATACTGGTTCTACAGATAACACTGTTGAAATTGCAAAAAAATATACTGACAAAATATATTTTTTCCCGTGGAATGGTAGCTTTTCAGACGCAAGAAATGAAACTTTAAAATATGCTTCATCTGAGTGGGTATTTATAATCGATGCAGATGAAGAAGCTTCAGAAAATTTAAAAAATAATATTAGAAATTATTTAAAATCATTGAAAAATGATATCGTTGCTGTATATATCCCTACTGTAAACTTTTTGGATTTTGAAAAAAAACATTCTGAGATAGCCAGTACAGCAAGATTCTTTAGAAATGGAAAAGTAAAATATGAAAATATTGTTCATAATCAACCTGTATATAAAGGGAAAAATGTAAAAGTTGATCTTGAACTATATCATTACGGTTATATATGGACAAGATTAAGAAGAAAACAAAAAACTCAACGAACTTTAGCACTTCTTGAAAAATATCTTGAAGAAAAACCTGATGATATATATTATTTAATTCAATATATGAAAACATTATCGATCGCCCAAAGACATATAGAGAAAATGAAGATTGGATATAAAATATCCAAAATGATTTTAAAAAATCTCAAAAAAAAAGACTATAAACCTCTTCCTATGACTGTGGAATTCATGTTTTTATGGGGTATTGAATTAATGAATAAAGGGTATTGGGAAGAAGCCGAAGAATGGTTTAAAATAGGGTCTAAATGGAATCTCGACGCATATTATGGATTAATGAATGTATACTATAATAAACGCGATTGGGAAAATTTGAAGATTGCTTCTTTTGATTTCTTAAAATATTTAAATGTTTTTGAAAATAGACGTAGTGAAATTACGTGGTCAATGCAATCATTATTTAAAAAAAATGAAGGTCTATCTTTTCTCATCATGTCAAAGATAAAAACAAAAGATTTTGAAAATGTAGAAAATGCGTTGAATGATTTTGATTATACAAAAAACAACGAAAAAATTGTGATGTTATATAATTTTGTTTTTGATGAATTCGCTAAAGAAGATAACTACAATATAAAAAATGATTTAATCAAAATAATAAAAATACTTCATAACAATATACTAAAAAATAAAGATTATTATGATAAAACAACAATAGATAATATAAATAAATATAATTTAATTTTTGAAAAATCAAAAGATAAAAATCCATATATATTTTTGGAATATTTTATTGAAAGATTGGAAAAAGAAGAAAACATCGTTGGATTTTTACTAACTTTTATTGATAACTTATTCGAACAAGATTTTGAGCAACTACTGGAATTACTTTTAAAAATAAGAAGATTGAGAAAAGATATTAGTTCTGACAGAGAAAAAGCTGTTATAGAACTCTTAATTGCGGATATTTTAACTAAAACTGGAAGATTCAGTGAAGCAAAAATAAGATATAAAAAAGCTGTAAATTTAGAAAAATCTCTAGCAAAATTTGTTCAAGTGTTAATAGAAGATATATTAACTCATATGGACCCAAAAGAATTAATTCCTGCATATGTTGAATTAAAGGAAGAAATGAATAAAAAAAACGAATTGTTCTTTGACCTAAATATTTTTGATCATAGGGAGTTAGCTTTGTTTGATTTCTATTTTGGAAAAGTTTTTCCAGAGTTAAAATATGTATATGCTTTAAAATTAAAAAATGATAATAAAAAATTATATGAATTATTATTGATAGAAAGTTCTAAAATCACAAAAAATAAATACTTTAAAGCTTTTATAAACTTGAGATTATATAATTATTTTAAAGAAAACAATGATTTTGAAAAAGCTAAACTTTATCTCAAAAAAGCTCTTGAATTAAATTCTATACTTGCAGATTTAGCTGAAGGACGTTATAATTATACAGGTTTTTATTTTGAAGAAAATATAAAAAAAAGTGAAGATAAAATAGTAAATGTTTTGAATTTAGGAGAAATTATTTCTTTGATACCTGTTGTTAATCCAGTTAAAACATGGTATGAGTCTGAAGAAAGCGGATTGAGATATGTTTCTCCATTACCAACATATAATTCTTTAAAAAGTTTGGATAATTACTTAAAAAATTACTCCAAATATTTTAGGACATTATTTCCTAATCCACTGAAAAAAAATAAAATAAGATATTTGTTATCCCAGATTAATAATGATAAAGTTTTGGAAATTAATACACTCAATCCATTTCTAAAAAAAGAACATATTTCTATATATAACCTGGAATATATTGAGGATAAACCTTATAAAGATACATTTGATAACATAGTATTTTTTAATCCAGAATATTCAAGAAATTTATTAAAAGATATAGAATATTTAATTTCTATAAGTAATAATTTATTTATTTTTTTCAATTTAAGTGAGAACATTTTTCAAAAAGACCCAAGAGCATTATGGTATTTAAATTCAAATAATATTGATAAATTTATTAAATTTACAAAACCTTTTTCTTTTGATTTTATTGATGATGAATTACTTCTTGTACAATATAAAAAATGATATAATATTATTTAAGATACAAAATAAAAAATTATCTTGGAGGTGGATGTCGTGTCATTAAAAGATCCTATTTTGAAAGAAGCAAAATCTAAAATGGATAAAACGGTTAAACATTTAGAAGATGAATATAAAAAACTTAGGACTGGAAGGCCTTCCCCAGCAATGTTTGAAGAAATTATGGTGGATTATTATGGAACACCTACTCCAATAAATCAAACAGCTACATTAACTGTCGGAGAAGATAGAACAGTTGTTATTACACCATGGGACAAAAGCTTATGTTCAAAAATAGAAAAAGCTATTAATGCTGCTAACTTAGGTATGATGGCTTCAACTGATGGTGTAGTTGTTAGAGTTAAATTCCCTAATCCTACTGTAGAAGACAGAAAAAAATGGGTCAAACATGCAAAAGAACTTTCTGAAGAATTCAAAATTGCATTAAGGAATATTAGACGTGAAGATATGAAACTTGTTAAAGAAAAACAAAAAAATGGTGAAATTCCTGAAGATGATGCTAAAAAACTAGAAGAAGAAATACAAAAAATATTAAAGGAACACGAACATAAAATAGATGAAGTATTTCATAAAAAAGAAAAGGAGATAATGGAGTCTTGAAAATACCAAAACATGTCGGAATAATAATGGATGGAAATGGCCGTTGGGCTAAACAACGTGGTTTAAAGAGAACTATGGGACACGAACGTGGTGCAAAGGTTGCTGAAGATGTAATACAATGGGCATCTGATTTGGGTATAAGGTATTTAACCTTATACTCTTTTTCTACTGAAAACTGGAAGAGACCAAAAGAAGAAGTCTCATTTCTTTTTTCTCTTATGGTAAGATATCTTGAATCAAGACTAAATAAAATAATAAGAGAAAATGTTAGAGTTAGATTTACAGGAAGAATTGAGGAGCTACCTCAAGAGGTTTTTGATGTTTGTAAACGTATAGAAGAAAAGAGCAAAAACAATTCAAAAATTGATGTTATTTTAGCTGTAAATTATGGTGGAAGAAGAGAAATAGTTGATGCTGTTAATAAAATAATTTCAAAAGGTATAAAGGAAATAGATATTAAAGATATATCTAATAATCTTTATTTGCCTGATGTGCCAGATCCAGAATTAATTATAAGAACTTCTGGAGAAATACGAATAAGCAACTTTCTTTTATGGCAAATTGCCTATTCAGAGTTATATTTTACCGATACTTTATGGCCAGATTTTACGAAAGATGATTTAATTAAAGCTATAGAAAACTATTCAAATAGAGAAAGAAGATTTGGTAGTATTTCTTCAGATGAAGGAAGTGAAAAATAGTGGCTATCAATAAAAAAAATCTTTTAGTTAGAACACTTTCAGGAATTATTTTAGGACCAGCTGTTGTTTTTTCTTTCTTTACATTGCCTACTACTATTGGTTTAGTAACATCTATTATTTTAATCACCGCATTAGAATATTTTGAAATGACATTAAAAAACTTTAAATATGAATACAAGGTATTTCTTTCTATTATAGTTGCTTTAACCAGTGCAGTTTATGGATTTTCATTAAGAGCTTATTATTCGGGATTAACAATATTCGATCCAATCACTGTATATGTAATCTCTATAATTTTAATTGCAGGTTTTAGTTTAATTTATTTAAAAAACACTCATAAATATAAAATTGCTATAGAAAGCTATCTATATGGTATTATAGCAATTTCCTTATTTTTATCTTATTTTTATCATATAGTTCTAAATTACGGCGCAACAACTGCTGTTTTAGTTTTGACTTCAGTATGGATATACGATGCTGGAGCTTATTTTGTTGGATTGAATATTGGAAAACATAAATTATCACCTAATTATTCTCCCAAAAAAAGTGTTGAAGGTTTAATAGGTGGAATAATTTTAACTTATTTATATATAGTTCTTTTCGAATATATTAGAAAAAGCTTTGATCTAAATCTAATAAATCCTTTTCAAGCTATTTTTTTTGCAATATTAGTTGGAGTAATTGATACAATAGGTGATCTTACTGAATCATCCTTAAAAAGAACTTATAATTTAAAAGATTCTGGAGAAACATTACCTGGTCATGGAGGAATGTACGATAGAATAGATGGATTATTATATCTAACTCCATCTTTTTATTTTTTGATGAAAATTTTAGGAATATAATGGAGGGATTATATGAATTCGAAAGAAATAAGAGAATCATTTTTAAAATTCTTTGAGAAAAATGATCATAAAATAATGAAAAGTTTTCCTTTAATACCAAGCGATCCACAATTATTATTTACTGTTGCTGGAATGGTACCTTTTAAACCTATTTTTTGGGGTAAAGTAGAACCAACATATACTAAAATTGCTACGTGCCAAAAATGCATAAGAACAAATGATATAGAAAATGTCGGAAGAACAGCAAGGCATCAAACATTTTTTGAAATGCTTGGAAATTTTTCTTTTGGAGAATATTTTAAAGAAGGCGCAATTAAATTCGCATGGGAATTTCTTACTGATGTTTTAAAATTACCAAAAGAAAAATTGTGGGTTTCTGTTTATCTTGACGATGATGAAGCATATAATATCTGGAAAGATGTTATCGGTTTCCCGGAAGAAAAAATTGTAAGAATGGGAAAAGAAGATAATTGGTGGGGGCCCGTGGGACCTTCTGGACCTTGCGGTCCATGTTCTGAAATATATTATGATACTGGCAGAACAGACCTATGCCCTAATCCTGAAAATTGTACTCCTGAAGATGACTGTGGAAGATATGTTGAAATATGGAATTTAGTATTTACTGAATACTATCAGGATGAAAATGGTAATCTTTCACCTTTACCAAGAAAGAATATTGATACTGGTGCAGGTCTAGAAAGAGTTACTGCAGCAGTTCAGGGAGTTTACGATAATTTTGAAACAGATTTATTTACCCCTATTATAAATAAAATCGAAGAAATTTTTAATGTGAAATTTAGAGGAAATGATAAAATAGATGTATCTATTAAAGTAATTGCCGATCATTCAAGAGCTGTAACCTTCCTTGTATCTGAAGGAATATTGCCTTCAAATGAGGGAAGAGGATATGTTCTAAGGAGAATTTTAAGGAGAGCTTTAAGGCATGGAGCTCTTTTAGGAAAAAAGGAACCTTTTATGAATGAAGTAATTAATACTGTACTGGAAAATTATAGTGATATTTACCCTGAAATAAAAGAAAAAGAGTCATTTATCAAAAAGATAGTTGAGGCAGAAGAAAGAAGATTCCTTGAAACATTAGATAAAGGTATGGAAAAATTAATAGGTTATATAAAGTCTTCTAATGACAATGTAATAGATGGTGAATTTGCATTTGAATTATATGATACTTATGGATTTCCTTTAGATATAACAAAAGAAGTTGCAGAAGAATATAAATTTACTGTGGATGAAAAAAGATTTAATGAATTTATGGAATTACAAAGAAAAAGAGCACGTGAAGCAGCAGGAGAAAAAGAATACACAAAAATGAATCAAACGTACAAATATATTGGTGATGAAATAAAAACTACAAAATTTACTGGCTATGAAAAAGTAAGTGATGAAAGTGAAGTCCTTTATATTGCAAAAGAAGATAAAATTATTGATACTGCAACCAAAGGAGATTTTATAGTTTTAATTACAAAAAACACACCTTTTTATGCCGAAAAAGGTGGTCAAATCGGTGATACTGGTATTATAAAAAATCAAAATTTTGAGTTTGAAGTTGAAGATACTAAAATTATTAATAATGAAGTAATTGGCCACTTTGGAAAAGTAATTAATGGCAATATAACTACCGGTGAAAAAGTAGAATTAATAGTTGATAATGAACGAAGAAAAGCTATAAAAAGAAATCATACAGCGACACATCTTTTACATAAAGCTCTAAGAGAAATATTAGGCGAACATGTAAAACAAGCTGGTTCTTTAGTTACAGATGAAAAATTGAGATTTGATTTTACGCATTATGAAGGAATATCAGATGATACTATTAAAAAAATTGAAAAGCTAGTAAATGAAAAAATACTCGATAATTTAAAAGTTATAACAGAAGTAAAAAGCTTAGAAGAAGCAAAAAATGAAAACGCTATGGCATTATTTGAAGAAAAATATGGGAACGAAGTTAGAGTAGTTAAAGTAGGAGATTTTAGTGCAGAACTTTGTGGTGGAACACATGTATCATATACAGGAGAAATTGGTTTATTCAAAATTATTTCTGAAAATGCTGTTTCAGCAGGAATTAGAAGAATTGAAGCTATCACTGGCGTTAAATCCTTAGAATATTTAAATCACCTTGAAAATGAAATAAATACTATTTCTAAAACATTAGAAGTTACAGAAGAAAACATAATTCCTAAGATAAATTCAATGTCTGAAAAAATTAAAGAACTTGAAAAAGAGATTAAAAAATTACAGGAAAAAATGACTACTAAGTCAATAGATTTATCTGATATAAAAGAATTTGCCAATATAAAGGTTTTTGTAAAAGTTTTTGAAAATGTTGATCAAAATGTTTTAAGAAATACTACTGATATTGTAGAAAATAAATTAAAAAGTGGTCTAATTATTTTATTCAATAAAAACGATAAAAAAGTAAACTTTATTGTTAAGGTGACCAAAGATTTAGTAGGAAAATATCATGCTGGAAATATTGCTAAAAATATTGCTAAAGAATTAGGTGGCGGTGGCGGTGGAAGACCCGATTTTGCACAGGCAGGTGGAAAAGACCCATCAAAAATAAATGATATTATTAATAACATTGATAAATTTATTAATTAATAGGGGGATGATTTTACGGAACGTACTATTGCTTTAATAATTTTTCTTTTTTCTTATACTATTTTAGTCACTGAAAAAATCAATAGAACCATTGTCGCCATTCTTGGGGCTACGATAATGATGATTCTTGGCATTTTTGAAAATCATATAGAAGCAATTAAAAATTATGTTGATGTTAATACCATATACTTACTAATGGGAATGATGATTTTTGTCTCTGTAATTAGGAAAAAGGGGCTTTTTGAATATCTTGGAATTATTACTTTAAAAGCATTTCATAAAAATGGATATATTCTTTATTTTGGTTTAACATTTATGGTCGCTTTAATGTCCGCCATTATTGATAATGTTACAACAGTACTTGTATTTATTCCTATTACTCTGGCTATTACAGATTCACTTGAAGTAGATCCTTTACCATTTATTTTCGGTGAAATTATGGCTTCAAATATTGGAGGAACAGCCACAATAATTGGCGACCCTCCAAATATAATGATAGCCAGTGCAGCGGGACTACGTTTTACAGAATTTTTTATGGTTAATGGAACAATTTCTTTTTTAAACTTATTTGTAATGCAATTAATTACAATGTTTCTTTTTAAAAAAAAGCTAAATTTTTCTATAGATGAAAATAAAGTTAAATCATTTGATCCAAGATCAGCTATTAAAAATAAGTTAGGATTTTATATTTCATGGGCATTGTTGCTTTTAACTTTACTTTTATTTATATTTCAGCATCAGCTTGAAATGGAAAGTTCTACCATTGCGTTATTTATAGGATTTTTAGCTTTGTTAATTTTAGATAGAAATGAAGTTGAGGAAATTCTTAAAGAAGTTGAATGGGGAACCATTTTATTTTTCTTTGGTTTGTTTATTATGACAGGTGGCTTGGTTCAAACCGGTATTTTAAAAGATTTTACACATGTTTTAGTTAATATTGCAGGAAGTTCAATGAGAAGCTTTGCAATGATGCTTATAGGTGTTTCTGGAGCTATTTCAGGCTTTGTTGATAATATTCCTTTTACCGCTACATTAATTCCTGTTATTAAAAACTTACAACATATAAACCCAGAAACTTTTTCGAATTTAAAACCACTATGGTATTCCTTATCGTTAGGAGCATGTTTAGGGGGTAATTTTACTCCAATAGGTGCATCTGCTAATATAGTAGCTTTAGCTATGTTAAAACAATTCAAAAATGAAGAAATTAAGTTTAAGGATTTCTTTAAATTTGCTTTTTTAATCGTTCTTACTAATTTAATATTATCTGCTATTTACATTGAAATAATTTTAATTTAAGGAGGATTGTTTATGATAAATGTTAACGATGAACTTATTGAAAAATTAGAAAAATTGTCCATGATTAAATTATCTACACAGGAAAAAGAAATAATAAAGAAAGATCTTATTGAAATTTTAAAGTATATGGAAATGATAGATGAAGTAAATATTGAAAATGTTAATCCTCTATTTTCACCAGTAGAAAATATTTTAAAAAATGTTTTCCATATAGATGAAACAAAACAGTCTAAAGCATTAGAAAAAATTATAAATGAATTTCCAATCAAAAGAGATAATTTATTAAAAGTTCCTGGAATTCAAAACTGATGAATAATAAAGGAAAAATATATGAAGATATTGCTGTTAAATTCTTAAAGAAAAAAGGTTTTAAAATTCTTAAGCGCAATTTCTCTACTAAAATAGGAGAAATTGATATTATTGCTTTAGATAACAAATGCCTTGTTTTTGTTGAAGTCAAGGGTGGAAAAGATTATATTGAAAATCCAGCATATAGGGTTAATAATAAAAAATTACAAAAAATCACAAAAACTGCCAATATTTATATAAAGTATAATAATATTGATTTCGATGAAACCAGAATTGATGTTATTGGTATAAACGATAAATTTGAAATTTTCTACTTTCCAGATCAAAGATTATTTTAAGGGGCTTAGCCCCTTTTATATATTTTAAACATTTTTTTGAAATAATTCTCTTTTTTGTGTTATAATTTTATTGTATAAAGTATTTTTCAAGGAGGAGAGGTTATGACAGATATAGAAAAAAATGCTTATAATAAATTTGAACTATGGGTTAAAAAAGCTGATTCTTCATTAAAAAATGAATTAATTAACATTAAAAATGATAAAAAAGAACTTTTAGATAGGTTTTTTAAAGACTTAGAATTTGGTACGGGTGGATTAAGAGGGAAAATTGGAGCAGGTACAAATCGTATGAACGTTCATACAGTTGCAAGAGCTACACAGGGATTTGCTAATTATTTAAAAAAAATATGTAGATTTCCAGCAGTTGCAATAGCTTATGATACAAGAAAATTTTCTTTAGATTTTGCTAAAACAGCCGCTTCAGTTTTAGCTGCTAATGGAATTAACGTTCATATTTTTAAAGAAGTTACTGCCACTCCAATATTATCCTTTGCAGTAAGATATTTAAAAACTACTGCGGGTATTGTTATCACCGCCAGCCATAATCCACCACAATATAATGGATATAAAATTTACACTTCAGATGGTACACAGGCTATACCTAAAGTGGCTAACAAAGTTATTGAAGAAATAAATAAATTGGATTATTTTGATGATGTAAAAATTACTGATTTTGAAGAGGGAATAAAAAGTGGATATATTAATTGGATATCTGAAGAATTATTTGAAGACTACATTAATAATTTAGAAAGTTATTTAAGATCATTAATGCCTCAAATGGAAAATAATATAAATATTGTTTATTCACCTTTCCATGGAACCGGTTTAAAGCCTGTCAAAGAAATACTTACAAGATTGGGTTTTAACTTAAAAATTGTAGAAGAACAGGCTGTTCCAGACCCAAATTTCTCAACAGTTAAAGTTCCTAATCCAGAAGAAAAAGATGCTTTCGAACTCGCTTTAAATTATGCAAATAATATTAATGCCGATCTGGTTATGGCAACTGATCCAGACTCCGATAGATTAGGTATATACGTAAAAGAGGGAAATGATTATAAAGCTTTCACTGGAAACCAGATTGGAGTTATGTTGTCACATTTTATTTTAACCAGAATGCAATCTCTTGGAATTTTACCAGAAAATGGATTAATAATAAAAACCATTGTAACAACAGATATGATTAAGCCTATTGCCAGAGAGTTTAATATTTCTGTTGAAGAAACACTAACCGGCTTTAAATTCATCGGTGAAAAACTTGAAAAATATTATAATAATGGTGAAAAGAAATTTATTTTTGGATTTGAAGAAAGTTACGGGTATTTGGCCAATGACCACGCAAGAGATAAAGATGCTGTTATTGCCTCTGGATTGGTAGCTATTATGGTTTCTTATATACACAACAAAAATATGACATTAACTGATTATTTTAATGAATTAAAAGAAAAATACGGATATTATCTTGAAGAAAATGTTTCCTTTACATTAGAAGGTATTGAAGGTCTAAACAAAATTAATACTATCATGCAAAAATTAAGAAATAATCCACCAACTCAAGTAAAAAATTTAAAATTAATGGAAATTATAGATTATTTGAAAGGTATTAATGATTTGCCTCAATCTAATGTGGTAGAATTAAATTATGAAAATAAACTAAAAATTATCGGAAGACCATCTGGAACAGAACCAAAAATTAAATTTTATTTGTTAGCAAAAGGAAATAATGAAGTTGAAGCAAAAAATATTATTTCAGGTGCAAAAGAGGTTGTAAATTCATTGACTGAATATTGAGGTGAAATTATGGAACCAAATCTATTATTAGTAACCAATAATGGTGATTTCTACGTTCCAAAAAAATGCGAATTTATAGATTCTAAAACATTAAAAATTATATTATATAGTGAAGAAGATTTGGAAAATATCCAAAATTTTAATAATGGTATTTTAGGTTATTTTGTATTGAAAGAAAAAAAAGGAAATTTAGTTGGTTTAAAAAGATTTTTAAAAATAGATAAAAAGGTTTCATCATATTTAAAAGTTTCTTTTGTAGATTTTTTATCAGAAGAAATAAGAGAGTTGTATGGTGATTATATAGAACTTATATCAGAATTTATTGGATTATATGAAACAATACATGAATTTAATTCTTTAATAAAAACCCAAAAAATAAGGGAAAATTATGAAGATTGGTTAGAAACTTTAGTTAAAAATGTTGAAGATTCTCATAAAGAAACAATAAAAATGTACGTATCAAAATTTGCGAACCTTTATTTAATAAGAATTTATGAAAAACTATTTAAAAAAGATTTAGAATTACTCGAAAAACAAGAAAAAGAAATTGCTTATAAACTGTTAGAAACTGGTGTTTTAAAGGAAAAAGGCGTTTTATAATGGAGGTAAAATATGAGAAGAGTTGCTGCAATAGTTGCATATGATGGAACTAGATTTAATGGATTTCAAGGACAACCTAAAGTTAGAACTGTTCAAGGTGAGTTTGAAAAAACTTTAAAAAGGATTTTTAAACAAAAAGTAATTTCGTGGGGTGCTGGAAGAACAGATACAGGAGTTCATGGTTATGGACAAGTTATAGCTTTTAGCGTTCCAAATGAAAGAATGACATTAAAAAATATAAAAGATGCCTTGAATGCAAATCTACCTGAAGATATTTATGTTAGGGAAGTTAGAAATGTTCGAGATAAATTCTCTCCACGCCACGAAGCAAAAAAAAGAATTTATCATTATTTCATTTATCAAAATGATGAGCCAAACATATTTTTAAGAGATAGGGTTTGGTGGTTTCCTTATAATTTAAACATAGAGAAAATGAGAAAAGCTGCTAAATATTTAGAAGGGGAACATGATTTTACAACATTTAAAACTGGAAATGATGATAGAAATCCTGTAAGAACAATATATAGAATACGAATTTTAAAAATGAGAAATAATATCATATTGATACGAGTAGAGGGTCATTCGTTTTTGAGAAGAATGGTAAGAAATATTGTAGGTGCTTTAGTAAAGGTAGGGACAGAAAGTTGGGAACCAGAATATATAAAAGAAATTTTAGAAGCAAAAAGTCGTTCCAAAGCTCCAGCATCAGCTCCACCACAAGGATTATACTTTTATTCTGTATTATTTTAATAAATATATCAATATTTTCAAAAGAAAAAATAGGGCTAGTATATAATGGCCCTTCTTCTTTATTTTCAGATGTATTTTATAATATATATAAATATGTTGATATAGAAACCCCACCATCAACAAGTTCAAAAAGATTAGAAATAACTATTCAAGCTTCAAACATTATAATAGATTTTGATAAAAAAGAATATACAGATTCTTTGACCAATTTTAAATCTTTATTATCAGATGTTTTTAAAAATTACTATCAAAGAAGAATTTATTTGATAGCAAATAATTGTCAAATGTTTGATGAGTCTGGAGAAATCGTTAACTCTGCTTTTTTTAATTGGTCAGAAAATTTAAGAGTCAAAATTCTAAAAAACAACATGATTTTTAATGTTCCTGTCAAAACACCTATTGGACAGAGTTTACAAAAAGTACCTGAAAGGTGGATTGAAGTTAATTTTCTTGGATATACTGGAGATGCAACATTAAATGGGAAAAAAATTGAACTAGAAGAACATATGATATTACCACCAAATAATTATACTCTTGAAACTCCTTATGAAAAAATAAAATTTAATCTTGAAAATATTTATAATAAATATGAAATACCTTTAATATCAGAAATTATAGAAAAAGAAATATCTTTCAAAAAAATTTTGGGAATTTTTGATTTAGAAACTGGTATTGAAATTACAGGAACTGAAAAAAGTGTTTGGATTCCCAAAAAAGGAGATAATATTTTAATTGTTGAAAACGCTGTTTTCGCTTCACCATTTGGTATTTTAGAAAAAAATAAAGGCATTCAATTTCATGGAATTCCTGTTTTTGCCTATGAAAATAATTTTACTATTTATCTTATTACATCCTACGGAGAAATAATAACTGTTGGATTGAGAAACATTATAAGAGATATGGAAAGAGCACCTTCATATATAACTGTTAAAGATAATAAAATATCTGTCTTAACATTTGGAGGTAAAAAATATTCAATAGATTTAAAAACCGGTGGATTATATTTTATTGGTCAAACATCGAAAATTGAAAATAATATTAAATTACGCACAGAAAAAACAATATCTTTAGAAAATAAAAATATTTTTATAAAAAATAATAAAGTAAAAATCACTAAAAAAAATAATATTACAATGAGGTATAAAAATGGAAAATAGATTGGATATATTTCTGGTTAAAAACAATTATATTGAATCAAGGGAAAAAGCGCAACGTTTAATTAAAGAAAAAAAAGTTAAAGTTAATAATATTATTATAACTAAACCTTCTAAAAAAGTTAATCAAAATGACTATATTGAAATTATCTCAACCGAAAAATATGTAAGTAGAGCAGCTTATAAATTATTACATGCATTTGAAGTATTTAATATAAATATTGAAAAAAAAGTATGTATGGATATAGGATCTTCAACGGGTGGTTTTACTCAAGTATTATTAGAAAAAGGTGCAAAAAGGGTTTATGCAATTGATTCTGGAACAAATCAGCTACATCAATCATTAAGAAATAATCCAAAAATTATTTTAATGGAAAATACAAATGCTAGATATTTAAAAAAAGAAAATTTTGAAGAAATAGATTTTTTTACCTGTGATGTATCTTTTATATCTATTACAAAATTAATTTCTCCAATAAAAAATATTATATCTAAAAAATCTGAAGGAATTGTATTAATTAAACCGCAATTTGAATTGGAACCATCTAAACTCATAAAAGGAATAGTAAAAAATGATAAATTTAGAAATGAGGCAATTGAAAAAGTAACATTATCATTTAAAAACAACGGGTTTGAAATTATTGGAATAACAGAATCACCAATTAAAGGAAAAGAAGGCAATATTGAATATCTATTATATGTTAAATATAAAATGGATTAACAAATTATTAATCACTTAGAAAAAGAAAAACAGTTTTTTTTTGTTAAAATACAGAAAATTAAATACGATTATACTTTCCTATATAATTCCAGTAATATGGTCTGGAAGTATCTACCAGATGGCCGTAAACCATCTGACTATAGGAAAGGGGTTTTGTATATAGTGTATAAAGAATATACGCTCCTCTTTCCTTATAGGGGAGCGTATTTTTTTATAGGAGGTGTTTATGAAAAAAGTTGTTATTATCGATTACGGTTCTCAATACACACAGTTGCTTGCAAGAAGAATAAGGGAATTAGGCGTTTATTCAGAAGTTATACAATACGACGACAATCCACCAGATGAAATTGGTGGAATAATTCTTTCGGGAGGGCCAAAAAGTGTTAATGATGTTGACGCCTTACCTTTACCAAAATGGATATTAAATACTAAGAAACCTATATTAGGTGTTTGTTATGGCCTTCAATTATTATCAAAAGAACTTGGAGGGAAAGTTGAGAAAACCGAAATTTCAGAATATGGAAAAACTGAAATCGAAATTTCTAATGATCCTATTTTTGATAATATTCCAAAAAATATAATAACCTGGATGAGTCACGGTGATTCTGTTGTTTTTTTACCAAAAAATAGTAGTGTTATTGCAAAAACCAAAAATAATATATATGCAGCTATTAAATTTTCAAATAACATATATGGTTTGCAATTCCACCCAGAAGTAAAACACACTGAATTCGGAGATAAAATCATTGAAAATTTTCTTTTTAAAATTGCAAAATTGGAAAAAAATTGGTCATTAAATTATTTTATAGAAGAAAAAATAGAAGAAATCAGAAATGAAATCAATGATAAAAAAGCTATTATAGCCTTATCTGGCGGTGTTGATTCCTCCGTTGCTACCGTTTTAGTTCATAAAGCCATTGGGAAAAATCTTAAAGCCGTTTTTGTAAATCACGGATTATTGCGACTAAATGAAGAGATAGAAGTAAAAAAAATCTTTAATGATTTAATCGGGATTAATTTAACTGTTATAGATGCAAAAAAAAGATTTTTAGACAAATTAAAAAATATTATTGATCCTGAAAAAAAGAGAAAAATAATTGGAGAAGAATTTATTAGGGTTTTTGAAGAAGTATCGAAAAATAACTATGATTATCTAATACAAGGAACTATATATTCTGATGTTATTGAAAGTGCTGCTTCGGGGAAAAATACTGCAAAAATAAAGAGTCATCACAATGTTGGTGGTTTACCTGAAGATATTGAATTTAAGATAATTGAACCATTAAAATATCTTTTCAAAGATGAGGTTAGAAAAATTGGTGAAATTCTTGGAATTCCTAAACATATTTTATACAGACATCCATTTCCAGGACCTGGTTTAGCCATACGTATAATTGGTGAAATTACAGAAGAAAAATTGAATATATTAAAAAAAGCGGATCACATATTTATTGAAACCTTAAAGAAAAACAATTGGTATGATAAAGTTTGGCAGGCATTTACAGTTTTAACTCCAATTAAAACTGTGGGAGTTGTAGGAGATGAGAGAAATTACGATTATGTTTTAGCTATTAGAAGTGTTAATAGTGTTGAAGGAATGACTGCTAATTGGTCGAAGATACCTTTTGAAATATTAGAAGAGGCTTCAACGAGAATCACAAATGAAGTAAAAGGAATTGGAAGAATTGTGTATGATATTACTTCAAAACCCCCCGCTACAATTGAATGGGAATGAAAGGAGGAATTTTATGTTTAGAGAAACTCTAACATTTGATGATGTGTTACTAAAACCAAAATACAGTGAAGTTACTCCTTCACAAGTTGATACAAAATCATTATTAGTCAAAGATATATATTTAAATACACCTTTTTTATCAGCAGCAATGGATACTGTGACAGAAAGCCAAATGGCAAAAGCCATGGCTCATTCTGGTGGTATAGGAATTATTCATAAAAATTTAAATATAGAAGAACAAGCTCATGAAGTTGAAAAAGTTAAAAAATCTGAAAATGGAATTATATATGATCCCATAACTATAACTCCTGATACACCTATATTCAAAGCTGAAAAAATAATGCATGAGTATAAAATAGGGGGCCTTCCAGTAGTTGATGAAAATAATAAATTATTAGGTATTTTAACTAATAGAGATATGAGATTTGAAAAAGATTCTACAAAAAAAGCTAAAGAATTAATGACACCACTAAAAAAATTAATTGTTGCTGGACCTCATATTTCAATTACTGAAGCTAAAGAAATACTTCATGAAAATAAAATAGAAAAACTTCCTATAATAAATGAAAAACAAGAATTAATAGGATTAATAACAATAAAAGATATTTTCTCCGTAATAGAACATCCAAATGCTTCTCGTGATTCTAAAGGTAGGTTATTGGTTGGTGGTGCAGTCGGGGTTTCTGACGCTTTAGAAAGAGCTTCTGCATTAATTGATGCAAATGTGGATGTCATTGTTCTGGATTCCGCACATGGCCATTCTAAAAATATTATAGAAACAATAAAACTTTTGAAAACTAAATTTCCTGAAATTCCTGTTATCGCAGGAAACATTGCAACAGAAGAAGCTGCAAATGACCTAATAAAGGCGGGTGCAGATGCATTAAAAGTTGGTATAGGCCCTGGTTCAATATGCACTACAAGAGTCGTCGCTGGTATTGGAGTTCCACAATTAACTGCAATTATGGATGTTGTAAAAGTTGCAAAAAAACATAATATTCCTGTAATTGCAGACGGAGGAATCAGATATTCAGGAGATATTGTAAAAGCATTAGCTGCAGGTGCAAATACAGTAATGCTTGGAAGTTTATTTGCTGGAACAGAAGAAGCTCCAGGAGAAACTATACTTTATCAGGGAAGAAAATATAAAACATATAGAGGAATGGGATCAATTGGTGCCATGAAAAAAGGAAGTAAAGATAGGTATTTCCAGGAAAATATTACAAATACAGATAAGCTTGTACCTGAAGGTGTTGAAGGAATGGTGCCATTTAAAGGCACAGTAAATGAAGTTATCTACCAATTATTAGGTGGATTAAAATCAGGAATGGGTTATATTGGTGCAAAAACAATTAAAGAACTTCACAATAAAGCAGAATTTATAAAAATAACCGCCGCTAGTTTTAAAGAAAGTCATCCCCATGATATATCAATAACGAAAGAGTCTCCAAACTATTCCATTAAATAACCCCCCATAATTTGGGGGGATATTATTTAATAGGTGGAACTTTTCTTGGTGGATAATAATTGGTATTAGGAGTATATGGTGTATTTTGACTATATCCTGGATATTTTGGTAATCCTGGGTTATAATAATCTGGCCTGTTCATCATATTCGGGGAATATCCTGGATACATATTATAATTATAAGGTCTTCTGTTTTTTTGTTTATAATATAACATCTTTTTTCTAGCATATAGTCTTCTTGCAATTTCTTTTCTTAAATCAAATGACTTTTCTTTATATGTTACTTTTACTGGAACAAAATACTTTCCTGTTTTTAATTCTATGTAGTATCCTTTTAATGCGATATCTGTATCTTTCTCAATCCATTTTAATAATTCTGGAAATCTTGGAAATACAATTTCAAAATTAGGTTCGTCTTTTAAACTAACC
Source organism: Marinitoga aeolica (assembly GCF_029910535.1). Taxonomy (NCBI): domain Bacteria; kingdom Thermotogati; phylum Thermotogota; class Thermotogae; order Petrotogales; family Petrotogaceae; genus Marinitoga; species Marinitoga aeolica. The sequence goes on along the minus strand of NZ_CP069362.1, from coordinate 2,226,832 downwards.
GTAAAAAATCTGTTTCCAGGTTTGTCCTTGATATTTTCAATTGCACCTTTCACTTCTATTAACTGGTTTTCGTCTAATATAGGAATTCTGGTAAAAGCAAACATAGAAATGCTCAAAACTGTTATCAATAATACAGCAAGTACTTTTCTCATTTTTTTCACCTCCCTATTTTTAACTTCAACTTAATGATACCTTACTTTCCTTAAAATTTCCTTAGAAAATGGAGGTATTATTCAAATTTTGATTTTATTTCTTCAAATTTCTTATCAATTTTTTCCTTTTCTTCTTTTGTTATAGCTAGTTTTTCCTTGGCAATCAAAAGTAAGTCCAATCCTTTTTTATATATTTCTAAAGCATATTCTACATCTAAATCATTACTGTTTTTTTGGAATATTTGAGAAATTAGTTCAAGCATATTAGATATTTCCTTAAAAGAATATTTTTTCAACTCAGTTTTTGATAATTTTAAAATTTCATCAATAGTCATTTTTCTTCCTCCCTATAATGTTTTATTTCTTTTATTTCTGTCTTCATTTCTCCATCATATAATATAATTTCTAAATTTTTTTCCATATTTGCTTTATATATACTATCAATTTTTTGAGAATCTTGAATCAAAACAGCTCCACCACTTAAAAAAGCACTAAATGGACTATTTTTTGTTATGTTTAAATAATAATCATTTAGTTTTTTTAAATTGTTTGAGAGATAATTATCGAAAAAATATTTTAAGTTTTCCTCAATTTTGTCATTATTTTTTTCAAGGTTTTCTAAATTATTACCTATATAATTAGAAAAGAATTTAATACTATTTATAGCTTTATTTAAATTTTGCTCATTGGAATAAATTATATTAGAAAAATTAGTTAATACGTTTAAATATAATTTCATTTTATTATTTTCTTCTTCAAAAAATTGATCTATCATACTACTTAAATTATTCAATATATTTTTGGAAAAAAATTCTGCTTGTATGAATATGTTATTAATAGAATAAATTATATTTTGAAAATTATCATCTATTTTTTTATTATAATATTCTATTTGTTTTACTATTGCTCTTGCAACTTCAGTTGGTGTTGAAAATCTCATATAAGATACAAAGTCTGGTATGGTAGTATCCTGTTCATGACCAATACCAGTTAAAATTGGAATTTTATTATTTGAAACCCAGGCTATATTTTGAGCTAAATTATAATCATCAAAATACATTAAATCAGCTTTAGCCCCTCCACCCCTAATAATAGCAATAACATCATAATCTATTTTGGAATCTATTATTAATTTTAGTGATTTACTAATACTTATTGGAACCTCTATTCCTTGCATTGGTGATGGATAAAGGTGGATTAGGGGAGGATTTTTTAATTTGTTAATATTCTTTATAAAATCTCCATAACCAGCTGCTGTTTCGGAAGAAATTACAGCTATTTTTCTTATTGGTTCAAGGAATTCTAATTTATTTTCTTTAGTTCTAATTAATCCTTCTAATTTTAATTTATTTAGTATCTCTCTTTTTCTTTTTTCAAGATTGGATTCTCCAGATGGCAAAAGTGATTGAAGCTTTATTGCAAATGATGACGAAGATGGCCAAAAAGACAACTTTCCAATAACTATCCATTTTTTATTCTCTAATTCAAAAATATTTTTTAACTTTAAATTATCTAATAATGTTTTTATGTAATATCTAGATAAAAATACAGTTATTTTATAAGTCTTCCCATTGTCATTTCTTTGGGAAATTTCAATATATAAATCCCCAGAGCTGCTTGTTTTTGCTTTTGATATATCTCCAGAAAATACTATAGTATCATCTAAAATAGATGTTTTTTCTAATTCATTTGTAATCCATTTAACTAAATCTAATAAATCTTTAAATTTTTTCATTTTCACCCTCTTTTCCAGATAATACAACAGTTATTTCACCTTTTATATTTTTTTCTGAAAAGTGAATTATTGCTTCGCTGACCTTTCCTCTAAAGAATTCTTGATGTACTTTTGTCATTTCTCTAGCAATAAATATTTCTCTATCTCCAACTATTTCCAATATTTCTTTCAAAGTATTATTCAATCTTTGTGGAGATTCAAAAAACACAAATAGAATACCTAAATCTTTTATTTTTCTTAAAACTCTTCTTTTATTTTTACCTCTTGGCAAAAAGCCTTGAAACATGTATTTTGACCCTGGAAATCCACTTACTGCAATTGCAGCAGATGGCGCATTTGGACCAGGTATAATATCAACTTCAATATTTTCTTGCCAGCATTTGTTTATTAATTGATAACCCGGATCGGAAATAACAGGCATTCCGGCATCACTTACTAAAGAGCAAACATTATTTTCTTTTACTAACTCTACAGCCTTTTTTAAAACTTTATTTGCATTATATTCGCTGAAAGTAAATAATTCTTTTTTCCCTATATCCAGATTATTCAATAACTTTATTGTAACCCTTTTGTCTTCGACAAAAATAATATCAGATTCTTTTAAAGTTTCAATAGCTCTTAAAGAAATGTCTTTTAAATTTCCTATTGGCGTTCCTATAATGAATAATTTTCCCATATTTTCACCTCTCATTAAAAAAACCCGCTACCGCGGGCTATATGGTGCCGAGGACGGGACTTGAACCCGCATGGACATAAGTCCATATGATTCTGAGTCATACGCGTCTGCCAATTCCGCCACCTCGGCTTTTTCATTCTTCTATTTCATAAAGATTTTTATTGCTGGAAATAATATCATATGTTAATGATTTTAATGATATAGTAAAATCTACATTTTCAACAGAAATGCTTTCAGGCAATGTTAATGATATTGGAGCAAAATTTAATATTCCTTTTATCCCAGTTTCAACTAATTGATTAGCTACTTTTTGTGCAACTTCTGAGGGAACTGTCAATATAGCTATTTCAATGTTTTTCTCTTTACAAACCTTTTTCAAATCTCTCATATCATATACAAGAATTCCTGCAGAAATTTGTGTTCCAACTTTATTTTTATTTTTATCAAACGCAGCTTTAATATAAAAACCACTTTTTTCAAGTCCTGTATAGTTTGCAATAGCCGATCCTAAATTTCCAACTCCTACAATAGCAACATTCCATTTTTTATTAAGCCCTAAAATTGTTTTAATAGAATTCATTAATTTATCAATATCGTAACCTACCCCACGTTTCCCAAATTCTCCAAAATAAGATAAATCCTTTCTTATTTGGCTCGCTTTAATATGTAACGAATCCGCTAAATCTTTAGATGATGTTTTTTGCATTCCAGCAGATTTTTTATTTTCCAAACATCTATAATACATTGCAAGCCTTTTAATTGTTGGTTTTGGTATTTTTGGATTTTTCATAATTTACCCCCAATCACTTTTTTATAACTATATTAAGCAATTTCCCTTTTACCAATATTACCTTTTTTACTTCCGAATTTTCAAGATATTTTTTCACTTTTTCCTCTTCAAATGCTTTATTTTTTATCTCTTCTTCTGTGGCATTTGCATCTACTACTATTTTTGCTCTTACCTTCCCATTTATTTGAACAACTATTTCTAACTCTTCAACTTTTAATGCATTTTTATCTACTTCTGGCCATTTTGCATTTAAAACAAAAGTTGAATGACCCATCATATGCCATAATTCTTCTGCTAAATGTGGAGCAAATGGGGATAATAATATTATAAAATCTTGAGCTACTTCCTTTAGCAACTCCTTGTTCCATTTTTCTTCTGGAGTATTATTCATATAGCTGTTCAACTCATTAATTAACTCCATCATACCACTAATTGCTGTATTAAATTGAAAATTCTTTTCAATGTCATTTGTAATTTTTCCAATCATTTGATGTAATTTTCTTCTAAGAGATTTTTCTTCCTTTGTATTCAAATTCATATTTTTTATATTTACATTTTTAGTAATATTTATTATTTTTGACATTGAATTCCAAACTTTATTCATAAATCTTGCTACACCTTCTAGACCAGCATCATTCCATTCTGCATCTTTTTCTGGAGGTCCCATAAATAACATATAGAGCCTCAATGTGTCTGCTCCGTATTTTTCAACCATTTCATCAGGCGAAACAACATTTCCTTTGGATTTTGACATTTTAGCCCCATTTTTATAAATCATTCCTTGAGTAAATAAATTTGAAAACGGTTCAATAAAGTTTATATATCCCAAATCATATAAAACTTTAGTAATAAATCTCGAATATAGTAAATGTAAAATCGCATGTTCGACACCACCAATATACTGATCAACTGGAAGCCAATAATTTGCATCATCTGTATCAAATGGTTTATCTTCCATTTTTGGATTAATATATCTTAAATAATACCAACTACTATCTACAAATGTATCCATTGTATCTACTTCTCGTCTTGCTGGTTTACCACATTTAGGGCATGTCGTATGTATAAAATCTTCTGTATATGTTAACGGACTTTTCCCTGTGGGTTCAAACTTAACATCAGTTGGTAGTTTTACCGGTAAGTCTTTTTCTGGAACAGGCACTATACCACAATCATCACAATATACTATTGGTATAGGTGCTCCCCAATATCTTTGTCTTGATATTAGCCAATCTCTTAATTTATATTGAATACTCTTTTTCCCTAATTTATTTTCTTCTAACCACTTAATTATTTCAGGTAAAGCCTCTCTGTTCTTCATTCCATCAAATTTATCAGAATTAATCATTATTCCATCTTCAGTAAACGCTTCTTGTAAATCTGTTACCTTTAAATCTGAATTTTCTGGCTTAATGACGATTCTTATTGGTAAATTAAATTCTTTAGCAAATTCAAAATCCCTTTGATCATGTGCAGGAACTGCCATTATGGCGCCTGTTCCATATTCAAATAAAATGTAATTTGCCACATAAATTGGAATTTTTTCGCCATTTACAGGATTAATAGCATAACTTCCTGTAAACGCACCATCTTTTTTAGCCCCTTGAGCAATCCTCTTAAATTTATCTTCCTTCGTTACTCTATTTAAGAATTCTTCAACTTCCTTTTTTTGAGAAGGTGTTGTTAACTCTTCAACCAATGGTGATTCAGGAGCTAAAGCCATGAAAGTTACTCCCCATAATGTGTCAGGTCTCGTTGTAAAAACTGTTAATTCTTTTTCTGTTCCATCTATAGTAAAATTAACTTCAGCTCCAACGCTTTTCCCAATCCAATTCTTTTGCATTATTTTTACATTTTCTGGCCATCCTTCAAGAATATCAAGATCGTTTAATAATTTTTCAGAATATTCTGTTATCTTAAAATACCATTGCTCAAGCTTTTTCATTTCAATTTCAGTTCCACATCTTTCACATTTACCATTAACTACTTGCTCGTTAGCTAAAACAGTCTTACAGCTTGGACACCAATTTACTGCCGCATGTTTTTTATATGCCAAACCTTTTTCATACAATTTTAAGAATATCCATTGTGTCCATTTATAGTAATCTTCAGTACATGTTGCAATTTCTCTATCCCAATCATAACTAATTCCAATTTTTTTTATTTGATTTCTTATAGTCTCTATATTTTTAAATGTCCATTCTCCTGGATTAACATTATTCTTTATAGCTGCATTTTCTGCAGGCAATCCAAAAGCATCATATCCAAATGGATGTAATACGTTATATCCTTGCATTCTTTTATATCTTGCTACTACATCACCTATAACATAATTTTTAACATGTCCAACATGGATCGTACCTGATGGATAAGGAAACATTGTTAAAACATAATATTTTTCTTTATCGCTTCTTTGTGAAGTTTTAAATACCTTTTTTTCTTCCCATTCTTTCTGCCATTTTTGCTCGATTTCTATATGATTATAATCCATGACCTTCCCTCCTATATTCAAGTGATAACTTTCTCATATATTATACCAAAATTTTCTTCAAATTAAAAGACCTTTTTAACTATTTACCTCGAATGGTTGGTATATATAGATTTAATTCTTCAGATATATTTTTTAGTTTTGCTTCTGGCATTTTTTTTAATCTTCTTTGACCAGGCTCTTGAATTAAAAAATATACATTATCCGGATTAGCCGTCTGAATTTGTGCATTATATGGAACATTTATTGTATATGAGGTTCTTATAGAAGGATCTTTAAAGAAATAAAATTTATAAGGAGATAGTCCAGGTTTTAACATACCCTGAAATATATATTTTTCTTTCTCATCTTTAATTCCTATCCAAACTTCTCTTGAACCTGTAATATATAATTGAAAATACCCAACATTCTGATCCTCTTGAGCTAGAGTTAATAACTTCTCCAGATCATTTAAATGTTTTTCCAAATTACTTTTATAATTAATAAATTTTTCTACAATTCCATTTGGTTCAAAATACTTTCCCATTTCTTCTAATTTAGTGTTTAACATAGACACATTATCATTAACCTTCGCATTTTGCCTATTAAATAGGCTTTCCATATAATTTTGGAATTTTGAAAATCTTATTTCGCTTCCAATCGACATTATTATTGAAATTACAGATAATATTATTGCTAAATATAACAATATTCTTGTTATTCTCATCATTTACCTCCTATCGCTATTGCTGAATTAACATATTTCATTACCCTATTTGCAACTTTTTTGAATTTCTGTATGGTATTATCTACTTTTTTCTTTGAAATATTAATTTCTTTGGAAATTTCATCATATGAATTATTATCCAACCACATTTTAACAATTTCTTTTTCGATATCCTTCATTTGTTCAATAGATCTTTCAAATATATAATTATATACAACAGATTGATATAAATCTGTTTCAGATGGAACCTCAAAATAATAATCAGAATCTTCAGAATAATCCTCAAACATAGATTCTATACTTACTGCGTCTGACAATACCTTATTTTTTAATCTATTAAGATAAGTTAAAAAAGATTTTATTTCAGAAGAAATATTTAAATAAGCAAATGTAGAAAATTTTGTTTTGTTAGTCTCATCAAAAGAATAAACCCCCTGTATTAAACCCACAAAACCTATTTGAACTAAATCTTGAAATTCTGCCCAAGCACCATAATATTTTGAAGCAATTGACTTAATCATGGGTTCAAATTTAACCATGATCAAATTCATTGCTTCTTTATCTCCAGATTGAGCTAACTTAATCAAACCTTCTACGCGTAATGTCCTTAATTTATATTTACTCATTATTTCACAACCATATATAATAAATGTTCTGCAACATCATAAAATTTCTCTGAATAATTCAGTTCCAATTCTAATACATTTGCCCAATAATTTGAAATATCAGGAACGTTTTCCCAAGGAAATGACATTATTCCATAGATTTTCACGTTATTAAAATATTTTAATAAAAACTTTTCAATTTCTTCTTTTGTAAATAATTTAGAATAAAATGACATATGCTCAGATACTCCAACTTTTATTTTTTTCTCTCTTTCCATTACTTTTATTATATCAAAATCTTTCGAAAAAAAAGCATCGAAAATAAATTTATTTAAATTATCAACAGTTCCAATAAAAATACCATTATTTTTTAATACTCTATATGTTTCTGCTATAAACTTTTCTTGATCTTCTGAATAACTCAGTATATCTCCCATTGCAAGTATTATATCAAAAGTATTGTCTTCAATAGGAATATCTTCAGCAAAACTATTTATAATTTTTATATTATCATAATTTTCAAATCTTTTTTTCATTAATTCACACATTTTTTTAGACGGTTCCAATGAATAAACTTCAAAATTTTTATCTAAAAAGATTTTAGTCCAATAACCGGTTCCTGCACCAATATCGAGTATTTTTCCTTTATTTATTTTTATATTATTAAAAATTATTCTTTCAGAAACCTTATTATGCATTTGCCAATATGGATCATTATACATAGAATCATATTCATTAGCAATTTTATCATAATATTCCCATGATTTCATAATAATCCCCCTATTAATAAAATAAAATCCCCGATAATTCGGGGAGTAACTGGAGCAGGTGATGGGACTCGAACCCACAACCTCTGCCTTACCAAGGCAGCGCTCTAACCTGTTGAAGCTACACCTGCAAACCTAGTATATTATACAATAAAATAATTTTTTAGTCAAGTTAAAAACTCTTTTGAATTATATTAATAATAAAAATACCCGGTTTAGAAACCGGGTATTAAAATTCTTCTACTATTTTTACTTCATCACCTGTTTTTATCAATGCAGCATTTGCTTCATCTGTATCAACATGAAATTCCAAAGCATATTTTGGACTAACTCTAATTAATACATCACCAAATATTAATTTTCTATCTCCTTTTTCAACAGCAACATAAACCAAATCTTTATCTTTAACGCCATATTTCTCTGCATCTTCTGGTAACATATGAATATGTCTTTTAGCTAAAATTAATCCTTTTTTAGTTTCAACCTCTCCTTTAGGTCCAACAATTTTAATACCTGGTGTTCCATCAAGATCTCCAGAATCTCTAACTGGTGGTTGGACTCCTAATTTAAATGCATCAGTTTGTGAAATTTCTATTTGTGTTTCTTTTCTAACTGGACCTAAAACTCTAACCCTTTCGATTTTTCCTTTAGGTCCAACTAAAGTTACAACTTCTTCTGCGGCATATTGTCCTGGTTGTTTTAAATCTTTTATAGGATGTAATTCATAACCTTCACCAAACAAAATTTCTAAATCTTCTTTTGATAAATGAACATGTCTGTTTGAAACACCTACAATAATTCCTGGTTCTTTTAATTTCATATACCTACACCTCCGATTATATAATATTCCCTCTTTTTGGAGTAATTAATGGTTTTCTAATAACTAATTCAATATTTTTAGGTTTTACTACTTCAATATTTAAAGGACCTCTTCTGACGGAAATCCATCCCAACCCCGGCATTGCTAATTCATCACCTTCATCTATAGAAATGATTTCTTTTTCATATTCAATATTCAAAGGATATTCCTTCTCATATGGCGGAAATAATATATCTCCAATATGATTTTTCAATAAATCATTGACTCTTTCTTCTTTTGTTTGATGAAAAGCTATTTTTTCTGGAGCAAATATTAAAAATATTGGTTTTAAACTATCTTTTGCTAATGAAAGTATTTTAAATCTAAACAAAGAACTTACAAATATAACTTTACCTACATCTGGTTTAAATGTTTTCCTACTAATTGTCTTTTTTGGTATCATTTCAACTTGAGTATATATATCGAAAAAATCTGTAAATCTTTTTTTAGTCTCAATTCCAGGAGTATCATATAATTCTATATCAGAATCCAAAATTTTTCTTTTTACTATTCCTAAGGTAGTTCCAGGAAATGAACTAGTAGTGATTTTTACATTAGTAATATTATTCAATAAAGAAGATTTCCCGACATTTGTAGTTCCAATAACTATAGCTTTTTCTATTCTCTTTTCCTTTAGAATCTTTACCATTCTATTTATACCAAAGTTCTTTTTCGCACTTATTAAGCGAATATTATCTTTTTTAATATCTAATTCATTTTTTACTCTATTGTATACCCAATTCTTTAATTCTGAGAAAGATACACTTTTAGGCAATAAATCAACTTTGTTTATAATTAAAAAAAGTTCTTTATTTTTTACTAATTCCAAAATATCTTTATCAAATGTCCCCTCAAAATCTATTATATCTATTACCCATAAAACAGTCTTAAATTCATGTATTATACTTTTCAATTGATTATAAAAATTTTTATTTATAGGAATAGGAATTAATTCACCATAATGTTTTAATTTAAAACATCTCTGACATAAAGCCTCGTCTTCTCGCCCAATAAATTTTTCAAAAATATGTTCTGGTAAAAAACCTAAATCATCAGGATTTTTTGTTTGTATTTCAACTCCACATCCATGACATTTCATTTTATCACCTCTTACTTAAAAATATAAAAATATATCATTCCCAGATATTCATGAATAGCCATAGCATTAGCTTCCAATGCTGATATATCTGGTTTAAAATCCAACCATGTAATTTTTTCTCTTGTTATCAAATAATTCGAAGGTACAGGAATTATCTCTATATCTTTATTTATAAAATTTTTAAAAATTTTATATGATCTTGATAGATGAATAGCAGAAGTTACTAAAAATATTCGATCTATTTTCATACTTCCAATTAATGAATTTACAAACTTGCCATTTTCTTCTGTTGTTTGTGCATCAGGTTCAATAAAAATATTCGATGGAGTAACTCCAAACCTAACCAGATAATCTCTCATTATTAATGCTTCAGGAACATAATTTGTATTTGGTGGTTTCCCACCTGAAATTACTATAGGAAAATCTGTTTTTTTATACAACTCATAACCTGCAAATATTCTTTTAAAACTTTGATCAGATAATTCCCCTATTACAGGTGAATTCGGAGTTTTCGGTATAGCGCCACCCCCCAATACAACTATTATTGAAGGAATACTTTTATCTATTTTATTATAATTTATTGGAGAAAAGGCATCTTCTAATGGATATACTAAAATTCTTGACGTAATTTGAATAGAAAAAAGATATATTATAAACGATGTAATTATAATCATTTTTCTTAATTTTTTTGATTTTTTTATCCGAAAATTCAATAGTATGACTAATGTAACAAACAATCCTGGTAATTCAAAAAAAGATTGTATTATTTTTCTAATCCACAACATACAACTCCTCCTATACTCCTATTATATTTTTTATTATACCACAGCTCCTGTTAACAAATAGATATATTAATGAAAAAATACTTATTCTAAATAAGATACTTATATTTGTGGTATAATAAAATTGAAAAAATAACAAATTGGAGGGATGAGGATGAAAAAAAGTTTATTTTTTATAATGCTTTTATTATTAATTCTTTTGTTTGCATCATGTGGAGCAAACACATTTGGAATATTCTCTCAACCTGAAAATCAAAAGGGCGCGGCTTATCATGATTTTAAAGGTTTTGGTATTATAGATTATAAATCTTTTCCACAAGAAGCCCAAGCCAAATTAGCTGCTTTAGAAGCTGCCAGGCAGGATGCATATTCAAAAGCTGTCGAGTATATTTATGGAATATTTATTGATTCCAATACAACTATTAAAGATTTTGCTTTAAAAAATAAGACAATAGATTCATCGTTATGGGGAGTTATCAAAGGTGCTCAGGAAATAGATGAAGGATTCGACATGACACAGGGAATGGCCTATGTTACAATAAGAGTTTATAGAAAAGATATTGAACAATTGTTAGGAAAAAGATTAAAAAATTTCTAAGGAGGGAATTTTTTGAAACTTTTATTTTTACACAAACATAACTCGTACTGGGATAAAAAAATTAATGAATTAAAAAAACATTTCTCTGAAATAGAAATTATCTTTCCAGGAAAACATAAAAAAACAAAAGAAGAATTATTAGAAATTGCAGATGGAATAATTGGTGGATTTATCACTGAAAAGGAATTAGAAATTGCGAAAAATTTAAAGATTATATTTGTTCCTTTTGCAGGTGTCGAACAATTACCAATGCAAAAACTAAAAGAAAAAAAAGTTATAATTTCCAATGCACACGGAAACGGGAAATATGTTGCTGAAAGAGCCGTAGCTTTAGCCTTAACTCTTTTAGGTAAAATTGTTCCTTTTCATAATGATTTAAAAAAAGGGATATGGCATGGTTTCACTGTTGGTGAATCTATATTCGATTCCTGGACATCTATCCAAGGAATGAATATTGGAATTTTAGGATTTGGTTCAATTGGACAAAATATAGCAAAATTTTTAAAAAATTTTGATACACATATTTATATTTTAAAAAATAAGAAAATCGATTATTTGCCAAAAAATGTTGATAAAGTTTATTATGATATTGATAAGATTTTAAATGATAGTGAAATGATATTTTTGACTTTACCATTAACAGAAAAAACATATGAAATAATTGATGAAAAGCGTTTAATGAAAATGAAAGGAAAATATTTAATAAATGTAGGAAGAGGCCGTTTAATTCATGAAGAGGGATTATACCGTGCAATTCAAAAAAATATATTAAAAGGCGTGGCTTTAGATGTATGGTTTAACTACCCAACTACTAACAATAAGAATATTATGCCATCAAGATTCCCAATATGGGAATTCAATAATGTTGTTCTTTCTCCACATGTAGGAGGATATTCATATCATGCAACTACTGCTGGAATAGATTATACTATAGAAAATATTAAAAATTATTTAAAATTTGGTGTTCCTCTTTCTATTGTTGATTATGACAAAAAATACTAATTGCTATAGAGGTGATTGTTATAAAAGATTATTTAACTATTCCTGAGGATATAGAACTAACTGAAATATTTGGTACTTATAATAATAGGGTTAAATATTTAAAAAATAAATTCAATGTTCAAATTTCTTATCTGGAAAATAAAATAATTTTAAACGGAGGGAAGAAAAAAAATATTGATAAAGTAAAAAATATATTAAAAGAAATTATAGAAATTACGTCTAATAGTCATCTACTTGATTGGACAGAATTTCAATATATTGTTTCTCTATACGAAACAGAAAAAGATTTAATTAAATCAAACAAAAGTGATTATAATAAAGTTGTTAATACAACAGTAAGTGGGCTAAGAGTTCAGGCAAAAACTTATGGCCAATCAGACTATATAAAAACTATGAAAGAAAATGATATTGTATTTTGTATAGGTCCAGCCGGAACAGGAAAAACATATTTAGCAGTTGCTATGGCCGTCGAATTTTTAAAAACTGGTAGAGTTCAAAGAATTATTTTAACAAGACCCGCTGTAGAAGCTGGAGAAAAATTAGGATTTTTGCCTGGTACTTTATATGACAAAGTTGATCCATATCTAAGACCCTTATATGATTCGCTGATGGATTTTATCAGTGCTGATAAAGTTATAGAATATAAAGAAAAAGGAATAATAGAGGTTGTTCCGTTAGCTTATATGAGAGGTAGAACTTTAAATAATGCTTTTATCATATTAGATGAAGCTCAAAACAGCACGTATTATCAGATGAAGATGTTTTTAACAAGAATAGGGTTTAATTCAAGAGCTGTAGTGACTGGAGATACTACACAAATAGATCTTGAAAATAAAAAAGATTCTGGTTTATTGATTGTGCAACATATATTAAAAAATATCAAAGGAATAAGTTTTATTGAGCTTACTGAAAATGATGTTGTTAGAAACCCTTTAGTTAAAGAAATTATAAAAGCATATGATAAATTTGAAAGAATAAAAGGTGAAAAAGATGGACAAAAATGAGATATACATGAATATCTTTTTATTTTTTAACTTTTTCTTATTGCAAATATTTACAGAAATTCTATTATGGCATAACTTTACGTGGAGTTTTCTATTTAACTTCACGATAATTTTTATGCCATTCTGGTTTTTTATTACACAATATTTGATAAAAAAGGATAAAATGTTTAATTTGCATCCTGCAAATTACTGGTTATCTTTTTTAATAATATTAGACTTAGGGATTATTATTAATATTTTCTCCTTAAAATATTTTTCTGATCCTTCCATTACACCTTTATTTGTTGCTGTGACAATCACCCTTATGATGAATTTTTATTTAGGCTTTTTATCTTCTCTTGTTTTTGCTTTTTATTTTTCTTTTTTAATTGGTTCTCCACTAAAAACTTTTATTTCTCTTTTTATAATTGGTTTAACAAGCGCTTATTTAAGCAAAAAAATATATTCAAGAGTTAGAATAGTTATACCATTTTTAGGAGCTACTATTTCTCAAATAATAATTTATTTAATATATAAAGATTTTGAATATTTAGCCATACCTCAAATTTTTATATCTAATCTTGTTCAAATGTTATTTGTACTAGGTGTGTTACCTTATTTAGAGTACATAACTCGAATATATTCCGACATTGGTCTTTTAGAATTAGGAAATTTAAATCATCCTTTATTACGAAAACTTTCATTAAATGCTTCTGGTACTTATTATCATAGTCTAATTATTGCTAATCTAGTTGAAAGTGCAGCAGAATCTATAAATGCAAATCCTATTCTTCTAAGAGTTGGAGCTTATTTTCATGATATTGGAAAATCATTAAGACCTTTATTTTTCACAGAAAATCAAAGGGGCATTAATCCGCATGATAAAATAAATCCTAAATTAAGCGCTTTAATATTAAACCTTCATGTTACCAAAGGAAAAGAATTAGCAAAAAAATATAAATTACCTATATTAATAGAAGATTTGATAGTTCAACATCATGGAACAAGAATAAAAAGATACTTTTTTCATAAAAATATGGAATCAAATGAAAATCTACCTCCTGATTTATTTAAATACCCTGGTCCTATTCCTCAATTTAAAGAGGCTGCTATATTAATGATTGCTGATAATATAGAAGCTATTACAAGAAGTATGAAAGAAATTAACAAAAAAAATATTGAAGAGAAAATAGATAATTTAATACAGGATCTTTTTTTTGAAGGTCAATTGGACGATTGCGGTTTAACTTTGGGAGAAATTAAAAAAATTGCACATTCAATGACAGAAACTATATTAAATATGAATCATTCAAGAATTAGTTATCCTGAGATTCCAAAAGAATTGCTTAAAGAGGTGAATAAAATTGAAAATTAATATATTTAATGAACAAAAAATTAAAAATATCGATATAAATAAATTAAAAAATATTGCAAAAAATGTCTTACTCAAAGAAGTTGGTGAAGGAAATTATGAATTAAATATTCTTATTACTGACAATAAAAATATAAAATATTACAATGAAGAATATAGAAAAAAAGAAGGCCCCACTGATGTTTTATCTTTTGAATATGGATTAGACAAAGACGTTATTGGTGACATTATAATTTCAGTTGAAAAGATTGAAGAGCAAGCACCTGAATTTGGAAATACTTTTGAAGAAGAATTTTTTTATATTTTAATTCATGGTATTCTTCATATCTGCGGATATGACCACATTGATGAAAATGAAAAAAGAGAAATGTTTGATCTCCAAGACAAATATTTTAAAGAATTATTTTAATATATATGAAAAATATTTCATTATTTTCTTTATATGTAAGTATGCATGATTTTTTGCTTTAATTAATAATATTTACTTTATAATACCTTATTTTTTTATTGAATCTATTTGAGGAAACTTACTCTAATTGATATAATAGTCCTGGTATAAAAATAAAAATAAGGGAGGTATTAAAGTGTCTATTATTAGACCTTTTAAAGGGTTGCGACCAAGAAAAGATATTGTTGAAGAATTTTCATGTCCGCCTTATGATGTTTTAGAAGAAAATGAAGTTAAAGAAATTGTTTCTAAACATCCAAACAGTTTTTTAAGGGTTACCAGAGCAGAAGTAGATTTTGAAAATGAGATTGATCCTCATAGTGAAATAGTATATAAAAAAGCTAAAGAAAATTTAGATCAGTTTAAAAAAGACGGTATATTAATAGAGGAAAAAGAACCCGCACTTTATTTATATAGAGAAACGTGGCAAGGACATTCACAAACAGGTATTTTTGCTACTTTTTCTGTAGAAGAATATCAAAGTGGTTTAATAAAAAAACATGAATTAACAAGACAAGATAAAGAAGACGATAGAACAAAACATATTATGATTTTAGAAGCTCAAACCGGACCTGTATTTTTAACTTTCAAATCTGAAAATAAAATAAAAGAATTAATTAATGAAGGTGTTGAAAAAGCTGAAAAAATTTATGATTTTATTGATGAAAAAGAAGTTCATCATGAATTATGGGTTCTAACTCAAAAAGATTTGATAAAAAAATTAGAGGGCGCTTTCGAAAAAGTAGAAGCGTTATACATTGCAGATGGACATCATAGAGCTGCAGCTGCTTCAAGAACAAGGGAAATATTAAAATCCAAAAATCCATTACATACCGGAAATGAAGAATATAATTATTTTATGGCTGTAGTTTTTCCACATGATGAATTAAAAATATTAGATTACAACAGAGTTGTTAAAGATTTAAATGGACTATCCGATGATGAATTTATGAATAAGATTTCTGAACATTTTGAAATTATAGATGCTCCAGAAAGCCCATATAAACCAAAATCCAAGCATGAATTTGGAATGTATATAAATAAAAAATGGTATATATTAAAAGCAAAGAATGAAATAATAGATGAAAATGATCCTGTTAAACAATTAGATGTATATATCTTACAAAATTATTTATTAGCTCCTATACTGGGAATAGAAAACCCTAGAAAAGACCCAAGAATTCACTTTTTAGGTGGTATTAGAGGCGTTAAAGCATTAGAAGAATGGATAGATGAAAAAGAATGGAAAGTAGCTTTTTCAATGTTCCCAACATCTATTGAGGAATTAATGGCTGTTGCTGATGATAATAAAACCATGCCTCCAAAATCAACTTGGTTTGAACCAAAATTAAGATCAGGATTATTAATTCATGAAATATAAAAAATAGAAGCCATCAGGCTTCTATTTTTTTATTTCTAAGTATAAAGAATCATTCAACTTAATATTTTTATGATTTTTAAATTCATGAAATAATTCTTCTATTTTAGATTTATGATGTATTGCACTAAATGTAAATAATTTTTTTACAAAATGCTTATTGTTTATTTCAGCATTTTCAAATATATCTAAAATATTTTTTATAGAGTAATCTATTATAAAATCTATGTATTCTTTCTCCCGCAGAGACAATTTGCTTAATTTATCAATGTTATATATTACATGAATAGGATTAAAATTGTTCTTTTTTATATCTTTCTCGAAATCATATAACGCATCAAATATATATATCAGTGTTCCAACATAATAACTAAATTCTTCAGGTAAATTCAATCTATGCCTATTAACAATCATATTAATAATCTTTATTGAAGGTATAAAATAATCTTCTAATTCTAATTTTTCTTTTTCCAATTCAAATTGTTCTCTTAATATATTTTCATATTCAGTAATGAAACTTTCTCCATAATAATCAACTATTTTTTTCCTCAAATTTTTTATAAATATTTTCATATTTTCAAGATGCGAATCATGTAATTTATCAAATAGTTTCCCATATATAATAAATGCATTTAGATATGAAAATTCTTTAAATGTGTCCAAATTTTTATATATATATCTTTTTTTAAAGCCCACCCATGGACATGTAATCTCTTTTATATTTGATTTCTCAAAATCTAATTTCATTATAGAAAAGAAAGAAACTTCTCTTATTATAAACATTCTATATAAATTCCCGAACTCTTTTTTTAATGAATGACACATAGAGCAATAATGACTTATATAATTTAATCTTTCATCTTCATTCGGTTTAAAATAAAGTGAAATATACCCATACAATATTCTTTCACATCCTTATTGAGAAATTCCAACATATAAATCTAAGTCTTTTTCTAAAGAATTTTCATTTGCAAATACTGTAAATATTAACTTATAATTACCCGGTATTGACAATTTCACCGGTGGTTCTGGTAAAATAATATTAATTAACGTTTTGCCACCTTCACTAATATATATTCTTCTTTTATCTTTATTTTCATAATTAAAAAATATCGTATTATTTTCTATATTTATTAATCGAATCGTGTAACCTTCAATTTCTAAAAATCTTTCCTTTTTAAAATCCAGATTGTTTATATAAAATGCACCTTTAAAAGTTTCATTGATAGGATAAAATAAATAAGTATCTACTGATAAATTGACATTTTTTAATTTTCTTTCAACTTTATCAGTTACAGGAAAAGGTATATATACTGCTTGATTTAATTCTTTTGAGACAAAATATAATTCGTAAGTTCCTTTTTTAATTGTAGGTAAAATAATACTGTATTCCTTTTTTTCAAGTGGTTTCAAAGTCACATAACCAAGATTTATCGGAATTTTTTTTATTAATTTCCTTTTTTTAGTATAAATTTCAATATCTCCAATTAAATTAATACTTTTTATTTCAGCAGAATAATTTTTTGGTTCAATATAGAGTTTTGCTCGTTCATTTTCTGTATAAAATCCTTTTTCAAGATATATATTATATTTAATAGAATGAATATAATTAAATTCTTTTTTTAAACGTATTTTTCTCCCGTTATAATTAAATGCAGTTTCTATAATATATTTTCCGTTAGGAATTTTAGATAAAGGATTTATATTTTTCAAATCAAATATTTTTTTACTTTCCATTGGATATAATTTATAGTCTATTATCTTAGGATATTCAAAGTTATAAAATACTTCACTTGAACTTTTGGTAATTTTATAAATTTTAAATCTAAAAGAATCTAATTTCATGTCTTCTGGTTTACTTTTTGTATTAAACATATTCACATTTATATTTAGAGCATCTGGATATGTATAATTATCTTCTGACATTATAGAAAAAGAAATCCCATTCAGCAAAATAGAAAAACCAAGATTATACCTTGGAAAATAATATTTTGATATCATAATCAATGAAATTGCTAAAATAGAAATAAAAATAATCAATATATTATTAATCTTTTGCCTTCGTTTATGCATTTTTTTTATATAATCTTTTTTTTCCTTTTCCTCATCATATTTTTCCCATTCTTCAGGTGTCTTGCTATGATATTTCATATAATTCACCTCTAACTATCAGAAATAAAAGATTTGTAATCTTCTAAAGATATTTTCCCCTTAATAAATAATTGATTTAATTCCTCTTCATAAGATATATAAAAAGGTGTATTCTTTAAACTTTTAAAGTCTTCATTTTTTAAAAAAGCTTTGGTTAATTCATTAATTTCTAAAATTTCAAAAATAGGTGTTATTCCAGAATAACCTGTATAATGACATTTTTTACACCCTTTTTCATTTTCATTTATATAGCAATCGCACAATATCTTTACAAAATTCTGATTAAATATTATCTTTGTAGAATTAAATATATCATTTTTACTAATTCCCATTTCAATTAATCTATTAATTACATTAAAAACATTATTTGAATGTATTGTTGAGAAAACCAAATGCCCCGTCATTGCAGCTTCAATAGTTAATCTTGCTATTTCTTTAGTTCTTATTTCCCCAGTCATTAAAATATCAGGATCATGCCTTAATATGTTTTTTAAGATTGTTGTTTTTTCAGAATCATTTCTTATTTCAATTTGTTGAGCACCTGGTATCTGATATTCAAGCGGATTTTCTATTGTAATAATTTTTTTTGGATAACTTTTTAATATATTAATAAGTATATAACTTAATGCTGTTGATTTACCACTTCCCGTAGGACCAGAAAATAGAATAAGACCACTTTTTAATGTTTTTATTCTTTCTATATGATTAATGAATTTTTCAGAATAATTCAAATTATCAAGCGTTAAATCAGATATATTTTTTAATTTTCTTATAACACAATTTATACCGTTAAAATTTTTTATCAAAGATACTCTAAATCTATGATTATAAAAAGTAAAGGACCCATCTGACGGATCCTTGTCGTTAATAATGTCAATTCCTGATAATACCTGAATTTTAGTGATTATCTTCTCATATGAATTTTGAGATATCCTCTCATATTCTATCAATGTTGTATTGAATCTATAAGATACTACAGTTTGACCTACTGTAGGAGAAAAATGCAAATCTGTAACTTTATTTTCTAAAAGAATATTCATATACTTTTCAAAAAGCATACCAGAATTCAAATCTTTAATTTCTGTATTTTTACTTATTTTTTTATTATAAAAAAGTTGTAAAGTAGATATTTCATCTAAATTATTCTTCATAATCTCCCTGCTGCGCTTCTAAATATTTTTCCAATTTAATTCTTTCTTCATTTAAGACATTATTACCAAATAATCTGTATATAGCTGGAATTTCATAGATATTTTCTCCATCAAAATCATTCAATATCTTATTATATCCTGCGGCTACAATAGTAACTTTTAATTCATCAGGTTGCATATCTTCTACTTCGGTAATTCCATATTTCAAATTAACTTCATCAGTTGAATAAGAATGCAAAATAGAAGTTACAATTTTCAAATCCTTTAATGTTGGATTTTTACCCGAAACATTCACCAGAGCTGCTGTGGCATTTTGAACAGAATTCTCTAAAAACTTGGAGTTTAATGCGCTTTTAGCAGCCTCTTCTGCCTTATTAGAACCTTTACCCCAACCTATACCTAACATTGCAGAACCTCTTCTTTTTAAAACTGATTCAACATCAGCAAAGTCTGTATTAACTAAACCTTTTTTTGTTATTAAATCTGATATTCCAGTAATTCCCTGGTATAAAATATCATCAGCCTTTGCAAAGGCTTGTCTTATTGGAATATCATCATTATCTTCTAATAATTTATCATTTGAAATCTTAATTAATGTATCTACATATGGCTTTAATTTATTTAACCCACTATTAGCAATTTTTTGTTTTGTTGATCCTTCAAAATGAAATGGTATTGTAACTACAGCAACAGTTAATATTCCTAATTCTCTTGCAATACGAGCAATTACAGGAGAAGCACCAGTTCCAGTTCCACCGCCGAATCCTGCAGTAATAAATAATAAGTCAGTACCTTGAATCATTTCTCTTATTTCGTCTACACTTTCTTCGGCAGCTTTTTCACCTTTTTCAGGATTTCCGCCAGCACCTAATCCCCTGGTTAATTCTTTTCCAAGCTGTAATTTAAATTTAGCACTACTTGATTCCAATACTTGAACATCTGTATTTGCAGCTATAAGATCAACATCAGAAACTCCTAACCTTACCATTCTTTCAATGGCATTATTACCGGCTCCACCTACCCCTATAACTTTAATTACATATTTTGGTCTTTTATGAAACATCTCCTTTGGTTCATCTTCAATAGGTAAATTAAATGGCATCTTCATTACCTCCTAAAAGAATTCTTCCAAGCTTTGAGAAGAACCCTCCCTTTTTTTCTACTTTTTCTTCTACATAATTATTTTCAGAATATGTTTTTGTATCTTCTATATATAATTTAGGTATGTTCGCACCACTAAAATACAAATTAATTGTACCAATTATAGGTGAAAACAATGGATCTTTATATAATTCATCGGCATTCTCGATATAAAAATTATTAGCATTATTAGATGCAATCCCTAATCTTGTTTGAGCACCCATAAAGTCTGAAATAGTTTTTTCAATATTTTTTATTCTTGCTCCACCACCAGTATGAACTATTCCTGCCTGTAAACCACCAGCAATTTCAAAGGTATTTTCATATTCTAGTTTTGCCAGATCACTATTTAGTTTATTTATTATTTCTCTTGTTCTAGCAAAAACAATTTTATTTAACAAATTTTGAGTAGTATATTCATAATGGTCTCCAACTAAACTTAAATAATCAATTTTTTTAACTATTTTAGTATCCTGAAGACAAACTGCTTGTTCCTCTAATAATCTTAAGGCTTCTTTTTCTGAAGTTTTTAATACATGCATTATATCTTTTAACACATATTCCATTCCAACTTCAAAATCTAAATAAAATTTAGGTATTCCATCTTTAAATATCAACATCCTGGCTTTAGAATGTCCTAAATCTACAACTCCAACTCCAAGATTTCTATCTGAAGTATTGGTTACACCATATGCTGATGCTAGTGTAGAATCATATATTGGTATTTCACCTTCTATTAAATTTTTTATTGTATTCCTAATTGGCGCAAAAGAATTTTCAGGTACCCACACAACATTTATAAGTGCATTTAAACTGTAGTTTGCGACAAAAGCAACTGGATTTTTTACCTTTTTATCATCAACTTCAAAGTTAACAAATTTAATGTCCAAAACTTCTTTATTTAATTCTGAATATTTCTGTTGGATATTAGCTTTAATTCTTTCCAAATCTCCCTCAGTTATTTCCTTAGGTTCTGAAAATTCTAAGGTATAACCTTCCCTTGAAATTTTTAATTCATTTGTAGCATATGATAAAACTATTTCTATTTCTTTAGCTTTATTGTTTTCACCTTCAAGGGAATAAATAATATTTTCTATTTTTCTTCGTAAAGACCTAACATCCTGTACTTGCCCATTTACTATTCCTTCAGCTCGTTCTAATGCTTTAGATACAAGTTGATAACCATTTTTATTTTCTTCTAATGCAATTCCTTTTATAAAATAATTTCCTACATCAATTGCATAAATAACCTTTTTGGCCATTTTATCCCTCCTAATAAATGCTAATTAAGCTACCTCCAGAGAGAAGATAATAATTCCCCGGTTCATATTTCTCTAACTTATTTATTACATCTTTAAAATGATTTACAACATCTTGCCATGAATTAAACAATATTTTATAACCAATGTTTACATATAATATTTTTTGTTTAAAATCTATTCTCGATATATAATTTAACTGATTTAAGGTCAATTTAGCTATTTCATTTTTATGAATAAAATAATCTTTAAAATTTATAATAGGATAACCAACAATAGGAACATCTGAAATTTTAAAAATTATTTCATCTTTACTTAAAAGAAGATACCTGCTATTAAATTTTACCACACATATAGGTTGTTGTGTTGCATAATAATTTCTTAATCGTTGACTTTTTGTAACAAAAAATTGTGAACCTATATAAAAAATAATAAATAAATATAACATCGATATTAATAGCAATAAGGTGCGAGAAGTGCTCATTTTAAATATCTAACTCCTTAACCTTCAAAGCATGTTCTTCAATAAATTCTCTTCTCGAAGATGGGTCACTTCCCATTAATATCTCTAAAATTTCTTCTGTTTCAACAAGATCATCAATGTTAATTTGGATTAATTTTCTCTTTGCAGGATCCATTGTTGTATCCCATAATTGATCAGCATTCATCTCACCAAGACCTTTATATCTTTGAAGTGAATATTTTGGATATTCTTTTTTTAGTTCTTCCAATTCTTCATCACTATATAAATATGTTTCAAATTTTCCAGATTTAAATTTGTATAGTGGCGGCTGTGCTGCATATATTCTACCTTCTTTAATTAGTTCAGGCATGAATCTAAAGAATAATGCTAATAACAATGTTCTAATATGTGCACCATCAACATCCGCATCAGTCATAATTATAATCTTACCATATCTTAATTTTTTTATATTAAAATTTTCACCAATCCCTGTACCTATTGCAGATATAATGTTAGAAACCTGTTCATTTTTCATCAATCTCTCTATATCATGTTTTTCTACGTTAATAATTTTACCTCTTAAAGGTAAAATAGCCTGAAAATTTCTATCTCTTGCTGATTTAGCATTTCCTCCAGCAGAATTACCTTCAACTATAAATAATTCTGTTTCGTCTAAATTTGTTGAAGTACAATCAGCTAACTTACCTGGTAACGGTGAATTTTCAAAAATAGATTTCCTTTTTACTTTATCTCTCGCTTTTCGTGCATTTATACGAGCTCTTGCAGCTTCTTTAATACGTTCAAAAATCATTTTTGTATCTTTTGGGTGCGAATCTAAATATTTAATTAAATATTCGGATAATATTTCATTTACAGCAACTCTCACTTCTTTACTTCCTAACTTAGCTTTTGTTTGGCCTTCAAAAACCGGATCTGGAAGTTTAATGCTTATAATAGCAATTAATCCTTCTCTTACATCTTCTCCTGTAAAATTCTCATCTTTTTCTTTTAAAACACCTATTTTTCTTGCATACTCATTCATTAATCTTGTTAATGTAGCTTTAAAAGCTGATTCATGTTCTCCACCCTCTATAGTTCTAATATTATTCACATAACTATAAATATGTGGAAAATCATTCCTGGTATACATCATTGAAAATTCTACTATAATATCTGAAAAATTATCTCCTCTTGGATTTTTTACTGCGCCTTTTCCAAAAATAGGGGTTTCATGAATCGGAATTTTTTTGTTTTTCTTTACAAGAAATTCTAGAAACTCCGAAATTCCCTTTTCAAATTTAAAGAAAGTCTTTTTATTTCTCTTTTCATCTATAAATTCTATTTCTAATCCCGGATTTAAAAACGCTAATTCTCTTAATCTATTTTCAATTATTTGTCCTTCTACTTCAATATCACCATTTTCAAAAATCTTATGATCAGGTTTAAATTTAATATGTGTTCCAGTTTTATTTGTATCACCTAATATTTCTACCTCAGTTACCTTAATTCCTCGAGAATATTTTTGATAATATATTTTCCCATTTCTATGAACCCAAACTTCTAAATATTCAGATAAAGCATTTACAACCGAAGCACCAACACCATGTAATCCTCCACTGATTTTATATGTTGCATTATCAAATTTCCCACCAGCATGCAGCGTTGTAAATACAACTTCTAATGTATCTTTTTTTTCTGTAGGATGTGGCCCAACTGGTATACCTCTTCCATTATCCTTCACTTCTATTGAATCATCACTATTTATTTTGACAATTATTTTTGTACAAAAACCACTCATATATTCATCCACACTATTATCAACTATTTCATAAACAAGATGATTTAATCCTGGTTTACCAATAGAGCCTATATACATTCCCGGCCTTTTTCTTACTGGTTCTAAACCTTTTAATACTTTTATGTTCTCTTGTGAATATTGACTCATTAATCAACACCTCCGGAAAATTTTATATTTATTATCTTGTCATATTCCAATTTATCATTAATATCTTTTAAGATTTTTTTCTTTTTAAAAATTATTTCTTGTTTAATATAATTATTTTCTATATACAAAAAAAGTGTGGAGGTTTTTAAATCTACATTAACCACCTCCACTGAGGTAAATCCATATTTATCAAAAACATTTTTAATTATTTGCTTTAAGTCTTTAATCATTAAAACCTTTTTCAAAACATTATCTTTATGGCTAATTTCTCTAAAAATATCATTAAAATCTTTCATCTTAATCCCAATAAGCATTATTATTAATAATAAAATCTTGCCAATAATTAATAAGTGTTTCAGTAGTAATACCTGGTGCATTAAAAGTAAAATTTGGAACTATTCTTCTAACAGGAACTATTCCAACACTTGTATGAGTCAAAAAGATCTCATCTGCAGAAAGAAGTTCCCAAACTTCTATATTTCTTTCTTCAAAATCCATATTAAAACTTTCCACTAAATCTAAAACTATTTTTCTCGTTACTCCAGGTAATATTCCGGCAGATACCGGTGGAGTGGTAATAACCCCAGCAGTAACAATAAAAATATTAGACTTTGTACCTTCAGTAACGTATCCAAATTCATTCAACACTACAGCATCATAATAAGCATTATATTTCTGTCTTAAATACATACTATAACCATTCAATGATGTTTTTACATAATATGGTATTACGGGATTTTTCGGTTTTCTCTCACGAGATATTGTAAGTACAACCCCACTTTCCCTTAAATCATCTATCTCTATTATTGGCTCTATAAAAGCATAAAACGATTTTTTGCTAGAAGTATATTTATTTAGCATTAATTTAATTCTAACGTCATTTTGGCAATTTAATTTTTCTATTCCTTCATTCAATATATTTTTTAATTCTTCATATTTTGGAATATCTAATCCTAAAAACATTGCGGATTTTTTTAATCTTTCATAATGAAAACGTAAGGCAAAAATGTTTTTATTATAAGTTCTTAAAGTCTCATAAGTTGAATAACCGTTAAATAAGTCAAAATCATCATTTTCATATTTATTTTTTTCAATCCAATTTTCTGTATTATAAAACATAAGAAATCACTCCAGTGTTTTCAATATTATTAATTCTTACACTATAAAACATATTGTCACTCAATTTTTTATCAATTTTATGATATATGTAATATTCATCATATCCAAAACTTTCATTTCCACTTATCTTTTCTATTAAAACTTTCGTATTTTTGCTTTTTAATTTATCCAAATATCGGTTTGTTGAAATATTTATATATTTTTGCAATTCTTTCATTCGCTCTTTCTTTATATTTCCGGGTATCTGATTTTTCATTCTAGCTGCTTTAGTATTTGGTCTACTTGAATATCTAAATGCATGAACTCTTGAAAAATCGTATTTATTTAAAAAAGATATTAATTTTTGAAAATCCTCTTTGTTTTCTCCAGGAAATCCTACAATTAAATCAGCCGATACAGAAAAATACCCATTTATTGAATAAATCATATCAAAAAGATTATATAAATATTTTTCTGTGTATTTTCTTCCCATATTTCTTAAAACATTATCCGAAACATGTTGTAATGATAAATGAATATGTTTTTCAAAAATAGGACTTTCATTTAATACTTTAATTATATTTTTATCAATAAAATCAGGATATAGTGAACTAATTCTAAATCTGATCTCCTTATTTGAATACTTCTCATTTAAGTCATATATTAACTTTTTTAAATTATAATCAGTACCATAGCCAAAATAAGAAAGATTTATTCCAGTAAATACTATCTCTTTAATACCCTTATTATATATCTCATCTACTTTATTGAATATATCTTCTTTCTCAACACTTCTAATTTTATTACCTCTTGCAAAAATAATTCTACAATAACTACAAAATTCAAGACATCCTTCTTCAATTGGAAGAAAGTATCTTGAATATGAATTATATGGTTTAGAAGGAATAAAAACCCTTTCTTTTTCTTTATTCCAATATACTTTATCAACAAAAATACCTTTTTTTTCAATATAGTTTTCAATATATTTTTTTTCTAAATTTCCTAATATCAGGTCTGCCCCTATATTCCTTAATTCTTCTGCATTCGTGTGTGCATAGCATCCAACAACTATTACTTTTTTATTGCTATTATTCTTTTTTATACTACGTATTAACTGTTTTATTTTTCTTTCTGCTTCCGAAGTTACAGTACAAGAATTTATCAAAACATAATCACTATTATTATTTTTTTTATCATAAGAAACATCAAAATTAATATTTTTCAATTTTTCACCAATAAATTCACTCTCTGCCTGATTTAATTTACAACCAAAAGTAATAATATCTATTTTTTTTATACTCACGATTCTTCCAATATCCCCTTTGCTGCAAGACTCAGTAATTTAATCCTTCTAACAATACCAACTAATCTATTATCATAGTCCACCACTGGCACTATTTTTAAACTATTTTTTATTATTACATCTGCCACATGCAAAGCTGTATCATCATAATAAACTTTTGTTGGATTTTTTTCCATTATTTCAGAAACAGGTTTATGTAGAATACTCCCCAAACCTTTAATAAACTGTTGTGAATCAGGAATAAATGATGTAGATTGCATTAAAGAAAGATATCCTGGTATAGATGCTTTTATAACCATAGATTCACTTAATAAGCCAACAAGGTGAAATTCTTTATCAACAACTGGTAAAGCTGAATACCCATGCCTTTCACATAAAGTAATAAATCTTTCTATAGTAACGTCTTCCATTAAAGATGTAACATCCTTTAACATAATATCTTCTACTCTCATCATTTCACCTTCTTTGTTTCAAAATAATCAAGATATTTGTTAATTTCATCTTTACTCTCTATATACTTTTCTATATGATGTATTTTAGCGATAGCTGTCGCCATACCAAATTTAGCAGCTTCAAGATAATTATAACCATTTTTTAATATATAATAAATTATACCAGTCATAAATGAATCCCCAACACCAAATAAATGAGATCTGTCAACTTTTTCATTTACAGCGAATAACCACACTCCATCATTTGTAGCAATTATATCTCCTTCAACATGATAACTTAGAACAGCTAATTTTGCTCCATGTTTAATAATATCTTCTGCAGCATAGATATAATCATCCATTTCCTTTAATTCTCTATCATAATATTTCTTTTCTTTTCTTAAGTCAACTCTTACAACCATTGGACAGGATTTCTCTATTGCTTCATTAAAATGCTCTCCATTTGCCTCCATATAAGTTGTAATCCCATTTTTTTTAGCTAATGAAAATAATGTTGCATAAATATCTTTAGGAGCATTTGGGGGAACACTACCAGAAATTAATACATGTTCTACTAAAGATAAAGAGTTTTCATATCTTTGAATCAAATGCTCAATATCAACTTCAGTAATTTTTGGACCACTAGAATTGATTTGAGTTATTGAATGATTTACTAAATCTAAAATTGCAATATTTTCACGCGTCTCTTCTTCTACAAAAATAAAATTAGATGTGATATTTCTATCTTCTAACAATTTTTCTAGAAAGACTTTTCCTATAAAGCCTCCCAAGAAACCTAAGGCCATATTTTCTATACCTAATTTACTAAGCATTTTAGAAACATTTATACCTTTACCCCCTGGCTCCATAACAGCATTTGATGGGTTTGAAATCCTAAACATTTTACCACATTTAAAATTTTCTACAATTATCTCTCTATCAAGAGAGGGGTTTAAGGTTACAGTCATTACATCCATATTCAAGCCCCCTAAATATATAATCTTTTTTTCACTTTAATTATACCACAAATCCATTAATTATATACAAACATTATTTGCTAATTGATAACCATTTATTATGAATTAAATTGTTTCATTAATATTTTTTATATCTTTTGCTTTTAACTATATTAACTATATTTTGTAAATATTTCACTTTAAATAATAATGTAAATATCAAATAAATAATAACCCCAGCAAATACTAATGCTATTGTATATATATTAGAGGAATTCAACATTTTCAAAATATACAAACCAAGCAACATTCCTGATGTAGAAATAATAATTTTAATAATTTCAATATAATCATTTTTTGTAAAATGTGAAAAGAATTCCCAACCCAATATTATCATACCAATAAATCCTGAAATACTTGTAGCCAATCCTATACCAGCAACTCCCATATATTTAGCCAAAATTATATCCAGAACAATATTTATTAAAACCATTATAAAAGAAATCCTGGTTGGTTTTTTTGTATTTAATCTCGAATAATAATTTCTAACCAAAATACCATGAATTGAATAAAAAATTATTCCTATAGAATAAGTAATTAAAGTTAATGCTGTAATAATTGTATCCTTTTCCAAAAAATTGCCATGTTGATATATAAGTCTAATAACTTCTTTACTTAAGATTATTAATCCAGCAGATGCAGGAATAGTTAAAAATAATGAAATTAAAATAGCATCTTTAAATTCTTGAATAAATTTTTCTTTTTGATTATTAAAGGATAATTTTGATAATCTAGGCAAAATCACATTTGCTATACTAACGGAAAAGATTGCTAAAGGTAATTGATATAATCTTAAAGCATATTGGATTGTTGCAACACCGCCTTCTCCGGTCCATGTTGCTACATTTGTATCGACAATACTATTAATGTGAGATATAGCAACTCCAAAAAATGCTGGTATAAACATCCCCATTATTTCATTTATATATTCCTTTTTTAAGGAAAAATGGTATTGAAAATATTTTTTCTTTTTTACATATATAAATAAAAGAAACATCTGAAAAAAACCACCCATAAGAAATCCTATAGTTGGTCCATATATTTTTATTGAAAATATATATGAAAATATAATTCCTAAAATTGTGAAAATATTTGTAATCGCAGGCGAAACAGCTGAAACAAAAAAATTATTTTTATTATATAAGATGCCAGAGAATATTGACCATATTGAAATAAATGTAATAAAAGGAAAAGTTATTTTCATAAGTTCAGATGAAAGTTTTAAATATTCTTTATTCATTCCGCTACCAAGAATTTTAGCAACATATGGTGAAAATAAAAAAACTATAATATATAATCCCATTGTAATCAACAACAAAAAATTTATAGCCGTGCTTGCAAAAATATCTGCATCTTTTCCTTTTTTTCTTGTATATAGTGGAACAAAGACTGTAGAAAATGCACCTTCAGCAAAAATACGCCTGAGAAAAAATGGAAGTAATATTGCAATTATGTACGCATCATATTGGCCACTTCTTCCAAAATAATAAGCAAACAAAATGTCTCTAAATAATCCTAAAAATCTGCTTACCATAGTAGCAGATGCAAATATTGCTGTAAATTTCATTATATCTGACACAGAAACACACCCTCCTAAGTATAAATAAAAGCCCGTCCGGGCTTTATATTACATTGTTTCTACCATTATACATTTATAAAATAAATATTCAACTTCTGGATCATTTAATGATTCTAAATACTCTTTTATTTCTTCTGACTCCGCCCCTGGTTGATACCAGAATTTTTTAAAACCATTTTTATAAGCTTCTTTAGTAACTTTTAAACCAATTTTTGGCGGAACAACAAAATTTAAAATATCTACTTCTGGTAAGTCTTTTACAGAGTTATAAGTTTTTATACCTTCTATTTCATCGTAATTTGGTGTTACTGGATAAACTTCATAACCTTTTGAAACTAAATCTTTTAAAATTTTATACCCAAATTTAGCTTTGTTTGTTGTTGCACCAATTAATCCAATCTTTTTTATTTTTCTAACATCAAACATATTATCCCTCCTACACAAGACTAATTAAATAGTATAATAACGGAACAGTTATAATAGATATCAATGTACTAATAAAAACCATTAAATTTCCAAGAGCAGGATTTATTTCTAACTCTTCAGTAATAAATGATACATTCATTCCAACAGGCATTCCCACTTCTATTACAAAAACTCCAGCAAGAATAGGATCCAGTTTCAATAAACGAACTAAAAACACAGCTATAACTGGAAATATTATTAATCTAAATGTAGTTGTTAAAATTGTATCATATAAATCATAAATCTTTATTTTTATCCTTGAAAGGGAAACTCCTATATTTATTAGAATTATAACAATACTAGCTTCCTTTATCATTTTTAATGGTTCATGTAAAAAAAATGGTAATTTCTCCCATGATAAACCATTAGCTCCTAAAATCCAACCAATTAAAAATCCCCACAACATTGGAAGTTTTATCATATTTTTTAACCCTTTTTTTATATCTCCAGTTAAAATTATTATACCTATAGAAAAAGATAATAATGTCATAACTATAACATACATCACTGCTTTAGCTATATATTCTTCACCAAAAAGAGCACTTACAACTGGATACCCTAAATACCCACCATTTGAAAACATCAGAGCAAAAGAAATAATACCCCATTCAGATTTTATTAAGTTAAGCTTTTTTAATATTAAAGGTAGTATTATTGCTAAAGCAAATATAAAAATATAACCTACAAAAAATGCTTTTAATTCATTAAATCTTGGAGGATTAGAATTTATAGCTGTAAAAGCCAAAACGTTCCCTGCTATCCATAATGTTACTTTATTCAAGATAGCATTATCCAATTCAAAAAACACTTTTCCAAATATATATCCTACAAAAATTATTATAAATAAAGGTAATATTTTAAATAGCGTGAGAAAAAAAAGCAAAAAAAATCACCTCGCAGATTTTAAAGCATACACTTCTGTTCCTATACCAGTTAAGAAATCCAATAATTCCACATCCTGATTTAATAATCTTATACATCCATGTGAAATCCTTTTCCCTATTTCCCATGGTTTTGTTGTTCCATGTATTCCATATTGTTCTACAGATAATTGCAGCCATCTACTACCAACACCATTTATAATAGATCCTGGTTTTATATATTCTCCATACCAGTATAAAGCAGGCTCTTTTTCTTTATACATTATTCTATAATACCCAGGTGGCGTCGCATCACTCCTTCCGACTGCTGCAGGAAAAGTTAATACCTTTTTTCCAAGATAATATAAATTAAGAATAGATTTATCAAGATCAACGGTAATTATCAGAGGACTTTCTCCAAATTTTAATTTCCCAATTTTTAATAATTGCCCTGGATAAATTGTTTTTGGATCTGAAATATTATTATATAATATTATTTCTCCAGGTTTCACATCATATTTTCTAGCAATTTTATATATAGAATCACCCTTCTTTACAAGGTAATTATCAATAAATCTTACCCTATAAGAAGCTCCTTTTAAATTTGATGATGCATAAAACCATCCTTTTTTGAAAAATTTAATTTTTTTTATTCTTTCAACATTATATTTATTTAAATAAAAAACTTTTATCTCATGAAAACCATCCTCAATACTTTCTGGTAAATAATATAAATTACTCTCGCTATTATATATTTTTATCCTATTATCAAGATATACATTTTCTACATTAAATCTCCCATTAGAGTTATTAACCAGAACACCTTTCCAACCATCCAATGTTTCTATAGTAGAAACTTCTACTTTTATTTCATCAAAAAAATCTTTAAGTTCAAGAAATTTATTAACTATTATTTTCTTTCTCCCATTTAAAGAATCATATTCTATCTCCAAATTTAGAACATCTTTCCTGCTAAAATCATCAATATTTATTCTTATATCAATATATGTCGGACTATAAGAATAATCTGGCATTATTCTAAAACCTATTGTAGTTAAAAAAACTTTTGGATTTATCATTCTTTCTTCGGTAATTGCTCTCAAATAAATAATATTATTATGAAATTTTAAAAATGTTATAGAATTCTTAGCCAGAATAATTGTTTGCAATATAATCAATAATCCTAAAAGCAATATCTCTTTTTGAACTTTTTTTAACATGGGTAACATCTCCCATTTTATTTATTATATCTATTTCATTTAAATTTGAATCAAAACCTATTTCTTTTTTAGATACATCATTTGCAATTATTAAATCACAATTTTTTTCCACCAATTTTCTTTTAGCATAATTTAATAAGTTGTTTGTCTCAGCAGCAAATCCAATTAATATTTGATTTTCTTTTTTTATTTTTCCTAATTCTTTAAGAATATCAGGATTTCTATCTAATTCCAATATTATATTTTCATTTTCTTTTTTTATCTTTTTATTGGAATAATTTTTTACTTTATAATCTGAAACAGCGGCGGACATAACAATTATATCTGAATTTTTATAATATTTCATTACTTCATTCTTCATTTCTAATGCAGTATTAACATTAATAAATCTTTTTAATATATATGGTGGATTTATATTTGTAGGACCAGAAATAAGAGTAACTTCAGCTCCTCTATAAGAAAATGCTCTGGCTAATTCATATCCCATCCTACCACTTGATCTATTTGTTATATTTCTAACAGGATCTATAGGTTCTACAGTAGGACCTGCTGTTATTAAAACTTTTTTCCCCTTCATATCTTTCTTTGTTAATACATATTCTAAATATTCCAAAATCATTTCATTATCTGGATATCTTCCTTTTCCTACTTCTCCACATGCCAAATGTCCAACTTCTGGTTCCACTATAATCCATCCATCTTTTTTCAAAATATCAAGATTTCTTTGTAATGTAGGGGATTCATACATTCTTGTATTCATAGTCGGCACTAATATTTTTGCTTCTTTCCTAAAAGCAAGAGCAATCAATGATAATAAATCATCTGCAAAACCATTAGCAATCTTTGCAATAATATTAGCTGTTGCCGGAGCTATTATTATTGCATCTGATTCCATAGAAAGTTGTGTATGAGGTATCCACCCATCCTTTACTTCATTAAAATAATCTGTATATACCGGACAATTTCCCACCGCTGAAAAAACCACAGGCGATATCATTTTTTTAGAATCTTCTGTTAAAACTATATTTAAATCCACATCCAACTTTCTCAATTTTGAAGATAAATCTACAGCTTTATATATAGCTATCCCACTACTTACACCTAATACTATCTTTTTATTTTTTAATATATTCATTTAAAAACACCTCTGCCTTTTTAAAACGAGATATTGTTTTTTCTTTCCCTAAAACCGATATAGATTCAAAAAGTCCTGGTGTAACTAGTTTACCTAAAACTACGCCTCTAATTGTTTGAAAAGTATTCTTTTTTGATGCTATCTTTAACTCTGCTAAATTTCTAATAACTTTTTCAACATTTTCAACTGTATAATCCTCTAATTCTTCAAATTTTTCTTTTGCAATTTTTATTAATTCTTCTGACCATTCTTTTTTTAAAAATTTTTCTATAAATTTTTCTTCGTAATCAAAATTTTCTATAAAGAAATTATATGAAAAATCTTTTAATTGTTTTAAAGTATTCACTTTTTCTCTACATATGGATAAAACATTTAGAGAATACTTTTTATCAGATAAAACCTTTTCTTTTAAATCTATATCTTCAATATAGTTCAACCAATCAATATATTCATCCATTAATATTTCAATATTTTTCATTCTAAGATGTTTTCCACAAATCCATTCCAATTTTTCATAATCAAAAATTACACCTTTATTAGAAAGTTTTTCTGGAGTAAAACTACCAACTTTACTCTTATAGTTAAAAATTTCATCTTCTATAGTCCACCCTAGTAACGCAAGATAATTCATTAAAGCTTCTTTCAATATACCTTCTTTTCTGAAATATTCAACTGAAGTTCCTCCATGTCTTTTGCTTAACGGTTTTCTATCATTTCCCAGTATTAATGGTATATGCATAAATTTTGGCGGAGTCCATCCCAAAGCTTCATATAGCATTATTTGTTTTTGTGTATTTGAAATATGGTCTTCGCCTCTAATTACATGAGTTATTTCCATAAAATGATCATCTATAACAACTGTAAAATTATACACAGGAATTCCATTAGAACGTTTGATAATAAAATCTTCTAAAAGATCATTCCTAAAAGTTATTTCCCCTTTTAATAAATCTACAAATTTCGTATTTCCTTTTTTATCTACCCTAAATTTAACTACAATACTTTCATCTTTAAATTTTTCTGGATACTCTGAAGATGTGTATATTTCATTATTATCTTTATCATAAACAGCATAATATGCTTTATTATTTTCAATCAAATAATTTATATATTTATCATATATTTCTAATCTTTCACTTTGCCTATAAGGACCATAATCTCCATTTATATCTGGACCTTCATCCCAAGTTAAACCACACCATTTTAATGAATTAATAATTTCATTTTCTGATTCTTTTGTAGATCTTTCAATATCCGTATCTTCAATTCTTAATATAAATTTCCCATTATATTTCCTTGCATATAACCAATTAAAAAGAGCTGTTCTCACTCCTCCAACATGCATACTACCTGTGGGACTAGGAGCAAATCTTAATCTAATCATATTAAAATTCTCCTCCTCTTACTTTATCAATAGAATTTTCTAACTTTTTTAGTAACATTTCTAATTCCTTTATATCATTTGCTATATAAATTTTAGCAAGCTTTCTATTATCTAAATATTTTTCTTCAATCAATACATTTTGTATTCTATCAGTCCAACCACCAGTTCTTTTTATTAAAATTACTGGTTTTTTATTTGCATATGCTCCTAAAATTTCTATTGCAGTCCCTATTTCTCCACCAATGCTTATAACAACATCAACACTTTTAACAAGAACATATGATCTCATTGAAAAATCCAACCCTGTTTTTATTGAAATATCAAGATACTCATTTCCTTCTATTTCCCAGGGCAATATTCCTATGCTTTTTCCACCATTTTCTTTTACAGATTTAGAAATCAATTCCATAATTCCATCTCTTCCACCACTAAATAAAGTCCAATTATTTTCAGCTATCATTTTTCCAATTTCATATACTATACCTTTTAGAGAATTGATTGGTTCTTCATTAGGGTTACCAGAATATCCAATCACACCTATATTCATTTTATCACCAACCTAAGTAATTTTCTATTACTACTTTATCTTTTAATACCTCTTCTGGATTCCCATAGGCAATAACATTACCTTTATGTAAAACATATAAAATATCTACAACTTCTGCAATTTCATCAACATTATGATCTGTAACAATAACTCCTAAATTTTTTTGAGACAACGTTTTTATTATTTTTTGTATATCTTTAACTGTAATTGGATCAATTCCAACAAACGGTTCATCTAATAAAATAAATTTTGGATTAGTTATCAAAGTTCTTGCAAATTCTAATCTTCTTTTTTCACCACCCGAAAGCGAATCTGCTATTTGCTCTCTTAATTCATATATTCCAAATTCGATTAAAATATCTTTTATGAAATCTTCCTTATTTTTAATTTTCAACATTGTAGCTATTAAATCCATATTATCCCAAACTGTCAAATTTCTGAATACCGACGGTTCCTGTGGAAGATATGCTATTCCAGTTTTTGCTCTTACATGAACAGGTAAATGAGTAATTTTTTTATCATCTAAATATATATCTCCACTTTTGGGAACTACGATTCCCAAAATTGATTTAAATAAAGTAGACTTACCAGCACCGTTGGGACCCAAAATCCCAACAATTTTGCCGGTGCTGGCTTTAAAATCTACTTTATTTAATACTGTTTTTCTTCCATATTTTTTTGTTATTTTTTTGCACACAAGATTATGCATAATATTATTTTTTCAATAATTCTATAATTTGTGGTGTAATATCAACTAATTCATCAGCATAAATTACAGACGGTTCATAAAGAACTAAATTATAACCATTTTCTTTTGCATATTCTATAACTTTATTCTTTACTTCATCTAATATCTGATTTGTTTTTTGTGTATATTCATCTTGAATTGCCTTTTGATATTCAGATACTCTTGTTTCCAATTCTTTTTGTTTTTGAGATAATTCTTCTGTAGATGCGCCTGATTTCTTTAAATTTTCAAAATCTTGTTTCATCTGATTGATTTTATTCTGATAATATTGAAGATCATTTTTATATTTTTCTTGTAAATCAACCCATTTGTAATAACTTTGCGTAACTTTTTGCATTTGTACAAAAGCAATTTTTAAATCCTTACCTGTTTGTTTAGAATTTTCTGAAATACCTATCTTAGGAATAAACAAAAATCCTAATAAAACAACTGCTACAACTAAAAATTTTGAAAAGTTTTTCACCAAAAACACCTCCTGAATTTTATTCTTAAGTTATATTATATCATTAATTCTTAGTTTTAAGAAAATATTTTTATAACTATTTTGTTTTACTTTTCTTAATTTATAATACATATTTTTGAATAATTAATTGATTTTTACTTAACATAATAATGATAATATTATAATACCCCTATCCTCCTTAAAATAAACTAAGGAATTTGCGGAGCTTAAATGCTCCGTTTTTTTTATTTAAAAAAAACCCTAATAGTGCTTCAGACTGATGACAAATTAAAGTATGAAAAAATATAAATGAAATTATGTATATTATTGGAACTCAAATATAAAACGAATGAAAACTCGAAGATTACCTAAGCTTCGCTTCGCGAAAAAATTTAAATATTATAAATTAAAATACCTATTTGTTTTAAAAATGTATTAAATTATATTTTTAATATAAAACTTTATCTATTTTTAATGCGTTGCATTAAAAATATGGTTTTTTCAGATTAGCAATCAAGCGTTTGAATGAGTTTTATTTTGATTCCAACTTTAGGAATAAGAATTTTCACTGGATGAATGATTGTTATTTTAAATATTTTATTTTGTACTTTGACTACAAAAGTAAGCCCCAATTGGGGCTTACTTTAAAATATTTTTCCTTTATATAATGGAAATTTTTCGCATAACTCTTTAACTCTAGATTTCATATTTTCCTTAAATGTATCGTCTAAAGTTCCATCTTCATCTTTTATATTAGATATAACTTCATTAATTAATTCTGCTATAATTTTCATTTCCTCTTCTTTCATTCCCCTTGTAGTTACTGCTGGTGTTCCAATTCTAATACCACTTGTGACAAATGGTGATCTTGTTTCTTTTGGAATTGTATTTTTATTAACCGTTATTCCAGATGCTTCTAATGCTTTTTCTGCAGCTTTACCTGTTACACCTTTTTCATTTAAATCCACTAAGAATAAATGAGAATCTGTACCTCCTGAAACGATTCTAAAACCTAATTTTTCCATTTCTTCAGCTAATTTTTTTGCATTTTTTATTACTTGTGCTTGATAGTCTTTAAATTCAGGAGACAAAGCTTCCTTAAAAGCTACAGCTTTTGCAGCAATAACATGCATTAATGGGCCACCTTGAATTCCAGGAAATATACTTTTATTTATTAATTTATATAATTCTTTATCATTTGTTAATATCATTCCACCTCTTGGTCCCCTCAACGTTTTGTGGGTAGTTGTTGTAACAACATGCGCATATTCCAAAGGATTAGGATATAATCCTGCAGCAACCAATCCTGCAAAATGTGACATATCAACTACCAAATAAGCTCCTACTTTATCAGCTATTTCTCTAAATCTTTTAAAATCTATTATTCTTGCATAAGCACTTCCCCCAGCAACAATAACTTTTGGTTTATGTTCTAAAGCCAATTTTTCCACTTCATCATAATCTATAACTTCTGTTTCTTCATTCACACCATATTGAACAACATTAAAAATTTTTCCCGAAAAATTAACAGAAGCTCCATGAGTCAAATGGCCGCCATGACTTAAAGACATCCCCATTAATGTTTCTCCAGTTTGCATTAATGCTAAATATACTCCCATATTTGCTTGAGAACCAGAATGTGGTTGAACATTTGCATACTTAGCCCCAAACAATTCTTTAGCTCTATTTCTTGCTAACGTTTCTGCTTCATCAACAAATTCGCAACCACCATAATATCTTTTCTTAGGATAACCTTCTGCATATTTATTAGTTAATACACTTCCCATAGCTTCCATCACAGCTTGTGATGCAAAATTTTCAGACGCAATTAACTCTAAACCATATTCTTGTCTGTTTAATTCTTTCATAACTATTTTATAAATTTCTGGATCTACATTTTTCAGATTTTCCCACATTTTAACTCCTCCTTATGTGATTTAATTCTTAATCAAAATAAAATTTAATTTTACAATTAACGTACATTACTGTTTTTAGTTTCGATCATATTATACAACATTATTTTTGTAAAAACCAGTATTGATATTGAAAAAAATTTCGTGAAAAATTTTTCACACAGCATATAATCACTTATAATTGTATATAACCAGATATATGGCTCCATAATCAACTTTGTAAATTTTAAATTAAAAGTGTAAAATAAAATCGAGAAAGAAACTAAATTTGGAGGGGTGATATTATGAATTTTGAAAGTAAATATTCTGTAACGGTAAAAAGAATTAAATCTAACATTATTAGAGAATTGTTAAAAACAGCTACTCAAGAAGGAATTATTTCTTTTGGTGGAGGTATTCCAGATCCAGAAACCTTCCCAATAGAAAAATTATCAGAAATTTCCAAAGAAGTTATTATGAATGAATATAAAATTGCTTTACAATATGGCTCTACGGAAGGAGATCCAGAATTAATTAAGCAATATATTAGATTATTAGAAAAATATGAGGGTATATCGGGATTAACAGAAGAAAATCTTATGATAACAACAGGTTCTCAACAGGCTTTATTTATTATTGGTAC
This sequence comes from Marinitoga aeolica, assembly GCF_029910535.1. Taxonomy (NCBI): domain Bacteria; kingdom Thermotogati; phylum Thermotogota; class Thermotogae; order Petrotogales; family Petrotogaceae; genus Marinitoga; species Marinitoga aeolica. The sequence goes on along the minus strand of NZ_CP069362.1, from coordinate 2,187,520 downwards.
TGTATTTTTAGATGAAGATAGTTATTGTGCAGTTAGCAAACCTATATACTTAGGTGCTGGTAGTGCATTTAATCAAAGAAATCCTAATTATATAAGTATTCCTTTAGAAAAAGATGGAATGAATTTAGACATTTTAGAAGAAGAATTAGAAAAACTCAAAAAAGATGGAAAAATTGATAAATTTAAATTTGTATATACTGTAAGTAATTTCCACAATCCAGCTGGTACTACTTTATCTTTAGAAAAAAGAAAAAGATTAATTGAATTAGCAGAAAAATATGATTTCATTATCATTGAAGACGATCCATATGGTGCTTTAAGATTTGAAGGAGAAAAATTACCAAGTATTTTTAAATTAAATAACGGTGAAAGGGTTATCTTATTAAACACATTTAGTAAAGTATTATCTCCTGGTTTAAGAATTGGTGTAATCATCGGGAACAAACAATTAATAAGAAAAATGGTTTTAGCTAAACAGGGAATGGATTTATGTTCTTCAACATTAACTCAAAGAATTGCTGCAAGATTTATGGAAAAATATGACTTATTTGAAGAAATCCAACCAACAATAAAATTATATAAGGCCAAAAAGGATAAATTTATGGAAGCTTTAGATAAATATTTGGGAGATATTGATGGAATCGACTGGATACATCCTGAGGGTGGTTTATTTTCATGGATCAAATTACCTGAAGGATTTGATACAATGGAAATGTTTGAAATTGCTAAAGAAAATAAAATAATTTATATTCCAGGAGAAACATTTTACGTTGATGAGCCAGAAAGAAATACTCTGAGAGTATCATTCTGTTTACCTTCTTTTGAAGAATTAGAAGAGGGAACAAAAAGATTAAGAAAAACTATTGAAGAGTATGCTAGTAAAAAGGGTTTAGAGTTAAAATTAAAAAAATAACCACTAAGTGAGGTGAAAAAATGAATCGTATTTTAGTTATTAATCCAGGTTCTACTTCAACTAAAATTGCAGTCTTTGAAGACGAAAAATTAATAGTATCAGAAGAAGTTTCTCATTCTCCTGAAGAGTTAGATAAATATGAAAAATTAATGGATCAAATAGATTTAAGAAGAGATGAAATAAAAAGTTTTATTGAAAAATATGGCTATAAAATAACTGACTTCAATGCTATCGCAGCAAGAGGAGGTGTGTTACCTCCTTTAGAAAGTGGAACATATAGAGTAACAAAAGAAATGGTGGATTTCCTGAAAAACAAAACAAAAATAGAACATGCTTCAAATTTAGCTGCAGTGATTGGTTGGGAATTAGCAGAAAATAATATACCTGTATTTATTACTGATCCCGTTTCTGTTGATGAATTTATTCCTGAATCAAGAATTTCTGGGATACCTGAAATTGAAAGAAAGAGTTTGTATCATGCATTAAATATGAAAAGTGTTGCACGTAAAGCGTCTAAAGAATTAAACAAAAAATATGAAGAATGTAATTTTGTAATAGCACATTTAGGTGGCGGTATATCAATTGGAGCACAAAGAAAAGGAAAAATGATTGATGTTAATAATGCTAATGATGAAGGTCCATTTAGTCCTGAAAGAACAGGTGAATTGCCTGTTGGAGATTTAGCTAAATTAGCATTTTCAGGAAAATATGAAAAAAGAGAATTAAAAAAGAGATACATTGGAAAAGGTGGTTTAGTTGCATATCTCGGAACCAATGATTTAAGAGTTGCAATGAAAAAAGCAGAACATGATGAATATGCAAAAAAAGTTGTTGAAGCTATGGCATATCAAATTGCAAAAGAAATTGGAGGAATGGCTGCTGTATTAAAAGGAGAAGTTGACGCAATTATTATCACCGGTGGAATGGCCCGAAATGATGATTTCATTGATATGATAAGACAAAGAATATCAAAAATCGCCTTAATAATGTTGTATCCAGGTTCATTTGAGATGGAAGCATTAGCCGAAGGAGCCCTAAGAGTTCTAAATAATGAGGAAAAGGCTAAAGATTGGAAAATGTGAGGTGAAAATATGCGAATTAATAAAATTATTGAATTAACAAAAAATTTAGAAACAAAAAAAACTATTGGTGTAGCTGCTGCCGAAGACGATGTGGTTTTAAAAGCTGTTTCACGCGCAGTTAAAGAAGGAATATGTAACGCTGTTTTATATGGAAATGAAAATAAAATAAAAGAAATAGCTCAAGAAAACAATATAGATATTTCAAAAATGGAAATTGTCCATTGCAATTCAAATAAAGAATCTGTTATAAAAACTATAGAAGATGTGTCTGCTGGAAAAACTGATTTGCCTATGAAAGGTCATATAACAACAGGTGAATTATTGTCAGTATATTTAAAAGAAGAATATGGGCTAAGAACCAAAGGCACAATTAATTTGGTAAGTGTTTTTGATATAGAAAAATATCATAAATTACTAATTGTTACAGATGCTGGTATGGTTATAGCTCCTACGCTTGAGCAAAAAGTGGATTCAATAAATAATGCTGTAAAAGTAGCTAATTCATTAGGAATACAAAACCCTAAAGTAGCAATTGTTGGGGCATTAGAGAAGGTTAATCCAAAGATGCAGGCAACTATGGATGCTGCTATAATAACTCAAATGAATAGAAGAGGACAGATAAAGGGATGTATAGTCGACGGACCATTCGCTATGGATAATGCTATTTCAAAAGAAGCTGCAGAACACAAAGGTATTAAAAGTGAGGTTGCTGGAGATGCAGATATTGTAATTATGCCTGACATTGAAGCAGGTAATATTTTCTATAAATCTATGGTATTTTTAGCAGGTTCTAGTGTCGCAAGTACAATACTTGGTGGAAAAAAACCTGTAGTTTTAACTTCAAGAGCAGATTCTGATGATGCAAAGTTGCTTTCAATTGCATTATCTGTACTCTTGGCTTAGGAGGTAATAATATGCATAAAATATTGGTTATAAATCCTGGTTCAACATCCACAAAGTTAGCTATATATGAAGACGAAAAATTGATCTCTAAAGATACTGTAAGGCATTCATCAGATGAATTAGCTCCATTTAAACATATAGCTGAACAATATGAATTTAGAAAAGAAGTTATAAAGAAATTTTTAGAAAAAGAAGGGTATCATCTTTCATTTTTTTCTGCTATTGTTGGAAGAGGTGGATTGCTAAGACCTATCCCGGGTGGCGTGTATGAAATCAATGAATTAATGAAAGAAGAATTAAGAGAAGGAAAATTTGGCGAACACGCTTCAAATTTAGGCGCATTAATTGCACACGAATTAGCTTCTGATTATAATATTCCTTCTTTCATAGCCGATCCTGTTGTTGTAGATGAAATGATTGATATTGCTAGATTTTCAGGACATCCAGATTTTGAAAGGAAATCTATTTTTCACGCATTAAACCAAAAAGCAGTTGCCAGAGCTACTGCAGAAAAAATGAATAAAAAATATGATGAAGTCAATTTAATTGTTGTACATATGGGCGGAGGAATATCTATAGGAGCCCATAAGAAAGGAAAAGTCATTGATGTGAATAATGCATTAGATGGTGACGGCCCTTTTACCCCCGAAAGGTCTGGTACATTACCAATGACACAAATTATTGATTTAGCTTATTCAGGTAAAATGACTTTAGATGAAATGAAAAAAAGAATAAAAGGGAAAGGCGGATTAGTCGCTTACCTCGATACAAACGATGCATTAGAAGTTCAAAAAAGAGTTGAAAATGGAGAAGAATATGCTACCTTAATATACAAAGCAATGGCTTTACAAATTTCTAAATGGATTGGTAAAATGGCAGCTGCTTTAAGCTTTGAAGTTGATGGAATTGTATTAACAGGTGGATTAGCATATGATAAAAATAATATGGTTAAGTGGTTAACTGAACATACAGAATTTATTGCACCAATTTATGTTGTACCTGGTGGTGATGAAGAAAGAGCATTAGCAGAAGCTGCTCTAAGAGTACTAAAAGGCGAAGATAAAGCAAAAAAATATCCACCTACGGAGGTAAATAATGCTTAATACTAATTATAAATGTCATGTGATTATTGGAATGTTTGGTTCCGGAAAAACTGAAATTGCTTTAAATTCTGCAATATATTTAAAAGAAAAATATGAAAAAGTATCAATTGCAGATATTGATGTAATTAGTCCTTATTTCAGAACAAGAGATGAAATTGATGTATTAGAAAATATGGGAATAAAAGTTATAACTCCTCCAAGACAATTTATGCATGCTGATTTACCAATAATACCACCTGCGGTTGGGGGATATATTGTTAATCCTGAATATCAAACAATAATAGATGCTGGTGGTAACGAGGACGGTTCTACAGTTGTTGGTTCATTAAAAAATTTTTTGGATCAAACAAAAACAGCTACATATTTTGTTGTTAATACAAAAAGACCTTTTATGAACACTGTTGAAGATATTGAATACTATATTGAACGTTTAAGTGCAAAAGCTAGAAGAAAAGTGGATTTTTTGATATCTAACTCTAATTTACAAGACGAAACAACAAAAGAAATTATTTTAAATGGTGAAAAAACGTTAAAAAGGGTTTCGGAAAAATTAGGAATTCCTATTGCTTTTACTGTTGTTCCTGAATTTTTAAAGGATATAGAAACAGAATATCCAAAATTTATATTAAAAAGATTTTTAGATAAAGTATATCAATTATAGAAGGAGGGATACGATGGAATACAAGAACAAAGTTGAAATTGATCAAGAAAGATGTAAAGGATGTGGTCTTTGTATAGATGCATGTCCAACAGGAACATTAGGATTTTCTGAAGGATTTAATGCAAAAGGTTATCATCCTGCTGCAGTTTTAAATCCTGAAAAATGTATTGGTTGTGGTTTCTGTTATCAAATGTGTCCCGATGTATGTATAACAGTTTCAACATTAGAAAAAGCTAAAGCTTAAGGAGGGATATTAATGGCTGAAAAAGTAATGGTAAAAGGTACTGAAGCAATTGGTGAAGCCGCCATAAGGGCTGGATGTAGATTATATTTTGGTTATCCTATTACTCCACAAAGCGAATTAACTGAATATATGTCAAGAAGAATGCCTCAAGTTGATGGTGTTTTTTTACAAGCAGAAAGTGAAGTAGCTGCTGTAAATATGTTATATGGTGCTGCATCAACAGGACATAGAGTTATGACTTCAACATCTTCACCCGGTTATAGTTTAATGCAGGAAGGGGTTTCATATATCGCAGGTGCAGAATTACCTGTTGTATTTGTAAATGTTGTTAGAGGTGGTCCAGGTTTAGGTGATATTCAACCTGCTCAAAGTGATTACTTTCAAGCTACAAAAGGTGGAGGACATGGTGATTATAGATTAGTTGTTTATGGTCCAGAATCATTACAAGAAGCTGTAGAACTGACTGCAAAAGCTTTTGATGTAGCTGATAAATATAGAAACCCTGCTTTAATACTTGCAGATGGTATGTTAGGTCAAATGATGGAACCTGTTGAATTCCCTGAATTTAGAGATTTAAACACATTACCAGATCATAGCTCATGGGCTATGCAAGGAGCAAAAGGTAGAGAACCTCATAAAATAACTTCATTTGATATAAACGAATACGTTTTAGAACAAATGAATTTAAGATATCAAGAAAAATATAAGAAAATCATTGAAAATGAACAAATGTGGGAAGAATATAAAACAGAAGATGCTGATGTTATTATAGTGGCTTATGGTACAATGGGAAGGATAGCAAAAACAATTGTAAACATGGCTAGAGAGAAAGGCGTTAAAGCTGGTTTATTTAGACCTATTACATTATGGCCTTATCCTTATGATGCATTGGCAAAATTAGCTGATCAAGCAAAATTATTCTTCACAGTAGAAATGAGTATGGGTCAAATGGTAGAAGATGTAAAATTAGCTGTAAATGGTAAAAAACCAGTAGAATTCTATGGAAGAACTGGTGGGGTTGTTCCTACACCAAATGAAGTATTAGCAAAATTAATGGAATTGATATAAGAAAGGAGGAAAATTATGTCTTATAAAATAAAATTCAAAGGCCCTGAAGCATTGAGTGGAAAGGAATTTACATATTGTCCAGGATGCCATCATGGAATTGTTCATAGACTTGTTGCAGAAGTAATTGATGAATTAGGTATAAGAGAAAAAACTTTAATGGTTGCTCCAGTTGGTTGTTCAGTTTTTGCATATGAATTTTTTGATGTTGATGGAACTGTTGCACCACACGGAAGAGCTCCAGCAGTAGCAACAGGTATGAAAAGAGCTATGCCAGAAAATGTTGTATTCACTTATCAAGGTGATGGTGATTTAGCTGCAATTGGTACAGCTGAAATTTTACATGCCGCTAATAGAGGAGAAAAAATTACAACAATTTTCATCAATAACGCTATATATGGTATGACTGGAGGACAAATGGCTCCAACTACATTATTAGGAATGAAAACAACTACTTCACCATATGGAAGAAGTGCTGAGAATGAAGGTTATCCAATCCATATGGCTGAGTTATTATCTAACTTACCAGGTGTAGCATACTTGGCAAGAACAAAAGTTAACAAACCACAAGATGTAATAAAAACTAAAAAAATGATAAAAAAAGCTTTCTTAGCTCAAATTGAAGGTAAAGGTTTCGGTATGGTTGAAGTATTATCAACATGTCCTACAAACTGGGGTATTCCACCAGTTGAAGCAAATAAATGGTTAGAAGAAAATATGGTTCCAGAATATCCATTGGGCGTTTACGTTGATAAGGTGGGTGATGAAAAATGAAACATCATGCATTTATAGCTGCAGGATTTGGTGGTCAAGGTGTAATGTTATTTGGGAAAATATTATCTTTAGCTGCAATGTATGAAAATATGTATACGACATGGTTACCTTCATATGGTCCTGAAATGCGTGGAGGTACAGCAAATTGTACAGTAGTTCTCTCAGAAGAATATATTGCCTCACCTGTTGTAGACCAACCAACAGAAGTTATTGCATTTAATATCCCTTCAATGTATAAATTTGAAAAATTATTACCAGAAAATGGTATTTTATTATTAAATTCATCAGTTATCGATAGAGATCCAGAAAGAAAAGATATCCAGGTTTATAAAATTCCTGCAAACGAAATTGCCGATGAATTAGGAAATGTTAAAGTCCAAAATATGGTTATGTTAGGCGCTTATTTAAAAGCTACAAATGCTGTTTCCTTTGATTCAGTAAAAAAAGCTTTAGAAAAATCATTAAAAGGTAAAAAAGCAGCATTATTGGATATAAATTTAAAAGCTATTGAAGCAGGAATGAATGCTTTAGTTAAATAAAAATAATAATCCCCGGTGATTTTTTCACCGGGGATTATTCATAAAACTCTATTTTATTTTTTCCATTATCCTTAGCTTTATATACAGCTAAATCAGCTTCCTTAATTAATTGATCTACATTTTTATTTCCATCAAATATTGACAACCCTTGGCTTACTGTGATTTTAATTTGATGACCATTTATATGTACAATATTATTCTCTACTGCCAATCTTATTCTTTCGGTAACTTTAAGAGCATTTTCTTTAGATATATTAGATAATACAATCAGAAATTCCTCTCCGCCAAGTCTTCCAATGGAATCATAATATCTAATCTTTTTTCTTATAAGTTCAATAGTTTTCCTCAAAACTTCATCCCCTGCATCATGCCCATATGTATCATTAACTTTCTTAAAATTATCAAAGTCAAGCATTGAAATAACAAATGTTCTATTTTCTCTTTTCGATCTTTCTATCTCTTTTTTTAAAATGTCTGTAATAGCTCTTCTGTTATAAACACCTGTTAAATAATCTATTAAAGATAATTTTCTTAATTCATTTATTAACTTAACTTTTTTTAACCCTAATTCTACTCTATAATTTAATTCTTCAATATTAATTGGATTTAAAATAAAATCATCCGCTTCTAATAAATTTTCGCTCATTGAATCAACTACTAGAATTGTATAAATATCACTATTTACTATATCACTAGATACAATAATATTTACAGAATTTAATTCTGTATTTTTATCAATAAGTACGTATTCGAATTTTAATTTTTTTAAAATTTTCTTATCTATAATCCCTTTTTCTATCGCAATCATACTATTATTATACCATAAAAATCCACATCTAACGATGTGGGCTAAGAATTTTTTATCATTTTATGAGCTTCTTGTAATTCTTCATGAACAATCTTTTTAGCATCATTAAATAATTTAAATATTGCTTCATATTTTAGATCACAAAAAACTATATTACCTTCTTTTCTTTTTCTAATTATACCAACATTTTCTAAAATTTTTAAATGCTGAGAAACGCTTGATTGTGTTAAATCAAGCTCTTCTGAAATTTCAATTATATTGCATTTTCTATTTTTTAATATTTTTAATATTCTCAAACGTGTGGGATGAGACAATGCCTTAAATATTTCTGCAATTAATTCACATTCATCCATTATTTTAGCTCCTCTTAATTTCTATATTAATACTCTTATAGTATAATCCAATTTATTTAAAATATATCATGAATAAATTTAACTTTCTATTAATTTTCGCGCTTCAATAATTCCATGGGCTGTAGCATGTACTATACTTCTTGTTTGTCCTGAACAATCTCCAATAAATTTTAAATTTTCAAATAAATTGTTATCTAATTTTTTACCATAAAATTTAACTTCTACTCCATATAAAAGATTTTCTTCATCTGCTATTCCAGGAATAATATTATTTAAATTATCTATAAATTCTATTAATGATATAGATGTTTTACTTGGAAAAACCAAGTTCAGATCACCTAAAACATATTCTTCCTGACTTAAGGTCGGGAATACTTTCCATAACTTTTTTGTTCTTTTACCTTTTTTAAAATCTCCATATGTCTGAAGTATAACCTTATTCCCGCCAGCTAAGATATTGGATAATTTTGCAATGTATGATCCATAACCATTTGGATCATTAAATGGTTTAGTAAATGAATGAGTCACTAAAATTGCAAAATTAGTATTTGTAGATTTTTGGTCGTGAATAGCATGACCATTTACTGTAATAAAATCCGAATACTTTTCTGTAACAACATATCCTGAGGGGTTATTACAAAAAGTTCTTACTAATTGACCATTTGAAGATTTAAATTTTACTTTAAATTCATATAATGCCTCATTTAATTCTTTAACTACAATATCAGGTAATTCAAATCTAACTCCCAAATCAACTTTAGTATTGGATAATATAATATCAGGATACTTTTTTGTTAAAGTATCTATTAATTTAAATCCACTCCTTCCTACAGCAACATAAACCTTATCAAATGCTTCTTTTATTTCATTCCTTGTTTCTCTGTCTATATATTTAACAATTACTTTTTCATTAATTTCTATATCTTTAACTAATGAATTAAATTTAAAATTAACACCCTTTCTAACAAATTCTTCATGTGCATTTTTTAAGAATATTTTTAGTTTATCTGTTCCTATATGGAAAAATTCTGATTCTACTAATTTAAATCCATTAATAAAAAACTTTTTTTGTAATTCTTCAAGATTTTCTCTTGTACCTATCTCGGGCTCTGTTTCCGATAATTCTGAATAATAATCCACAATTTCTTTCTGTAGTTGTTTATCAAATAGTATCTCTTCCAAATCACCACCCATTTCAGATGAAACAAATAGTTTTCCATCTGCCCTGATACCACTAATTGAAGAAGAAAAAATATCTCTATTCATTTCGTAGACAGTTACCTCATGTTTAGAAGTATCAATTTCTTTCAAAAAACCAACTGCAGCAGCACCAAACCCTATAATAGCGATTTTCACAGCCTTCAACTCCTTTCAAAAAAATAAAAAAACTGAAACCCGTAGGTTTCAGTTAGTATTATCTCTTTATAGTATAGTAACATCTTTTGGGAGATTCAATTTTCTCCTCTTTCTTTAATTTTTTTATAGCCTTATCTACTTCTTTTTTATCAATCCCAGCTTTTTCCGCAATCTCTCCAGCTTTTAAAGGTTCTTTAGATTCAGATAAAACTTTAACAACTAATTCGATTGAGTCCATTTTATCCCCTCCTCAACAAATTTTATTATATTATATTTTTTATATTTTGTCAAATTTTAATTCATCTCTTTTTGAAGATTCATAACCATCTTGGGAACTATTTTTCGAGGTGTAAATCTAATTGAGAATGCTAAAAATTTATTTCTAAAACCTGGAATAATAACTTGTTTTTTATTCATTAAACCGTTATATGCAATTTCCGCTACTTTTTGTGGACGCATTGGTTTTAAAGCCTGGAATAATTTTGATTTTTCCATATTCGCTCTTTTTACAAAACCCGTCGATGTTGCACCTGGACATAATGCGCTAACAGAAATATTTTTGTCTTTTAATTCTTCATTTAATGCTTCACTAAAATTTAGTACATATGCTTTTGAAGCATAATAATTAGCCATTAATGGTCCTGGTTGAAATGCAGCGGTTGATGCAACATTTAATATTTTTCCTTCATTATATTTTATCATATCATCTAAAAATAGTTTTGTTAAATGAACTAATGTAACAACATTTAATTGAATCATATTTAATTCTTTTTCTATATCTAAATCATAAAATTTTCCAAAAGTAGCATATCCAGCGTTATTTACTAAAATATTTATAAATATATTTTTTTGCTTAATTTCATTGTATAGTTCTTTTGGTGAATTTGGATTAGATAAATCTTTTTTTATTATAATAACTTTTATATTATACTTTTTTTCTAAATCATCTTTTATTCTTTGTAATTTATCATAACTTCTAGCAATCAACACTAAATTATGCTTGTTTTTTGCAAATATTTTTGCTAATTCTAATCCTATTCCACTAGATGCACCAGTTATTAATGTATATTTTTCCATATAGTCCTCCTATTTCAATAAAAATCCAATTTTATATACGTTATTTAATTTTCCCAATCCATGTGGTGATAATTTTGTTATTTCATACGTTAAATCTTTGCCAGCTTCATGCCTCCCTTTATGTTCTCCATTTTTCCATAAGTCAGAATGGGACATATCATATATTACACCATTTACTGCTACATATGCCTTATTACCATTCTTTCCATTATAAATAGATAATTCTTTTTCATTTAAAACTAAATATCCCACTTTAAAAACATTATCTAATTTCTTTAATCCATGAGGAGATAATTTTGTTATTTCGTATGTTAAATCCATTCCTGCACTATGTCTTCCTTTATGTTCTCCATTTTTCCATAACTTAGAATGAGACATATCATATACTATTCCATTTACAGCTACATATGCTTTGTTTCCGTCTTTACCATTAAATTTTTTTAAATCATTCAAATCCAGAATCAAAACACCTATTGGATAAACATTATCTAATTTTTTCAAACCATGTGGTGATAATTTAGTTATTTCATATGTTAAATCCATTCCTGCATTATGCCTTCCTTTATGTTCTCCATTTTTCCATAATTTAGAATGGGACATATCATATATTATGCCATTTACAGCTACATATGACTTTTTTCCATTTTTTCCATTAAACTCTTTTAAATCATCTAAAGTAAAACCTAAAATTCCAACAATATCAAATTTCTCTAATTTCCCAATCCCATGAGGAGATAATTCTTTTATTTCATATGTTAAATCCATTCCTGCATTGTGTTTTCCTTTATGTTCCCCGTTTTTCCATAATTTAGAGTATGTGAGATCATAAACTAAGCCATTTATACCCACCCATGCATCTGAACCATCTTTACCATTATTTTTTACTAATTCACTATATGGAACTATTTTATATTTTGTTCCAAAATCCTCAAATTTCACATCTAAAATATTTACATATTCACCAAATACAGACAAACCTAAAATAAATATAGTGACAAATAAAAAAACTTTTTTCATAATTTTCCCCTCCTATAATAACCATGGGTTAATTAAATGAATTAATAATAAGACAATTAATATAAAACCTAAATATCTATGCCATTTAACCCATATCTTTTTAAATACTTGCACCTTACCCAACCAATACATTAAAAACATTAAAATTATTCCTAACCACAATATCACACCAGTATGTAAATATAAATTTCCATTTAATGCTAAATAACCATGAATAATACCTGTTATAATTAGTAATATTCCAGATAATTTATGATATCTTTTTAAGATATTCATTATTACAACAAAATATTTTGCAACTTTTGATTTTTTGTCTTTAATAATATACTTATAAATTCTTCTTGATATAAATAATGAAAGATTAAACACCAATAAAAATACGTTTATCCAACCTAATAATTCAATTATTTCCTGCACTTCAATTCCTCCATTATCATTTAATTAATCCTAACCCCTTTAAATAATTTTTTGCAACAATTTCTGGTTCCATACCTTTTACATCAACTAAATAGTTAAGTCTAATGATTATATTTTCATTTAAATAAAGAGTCAAAGGTTTCAAAATTTCTTTTATTTCAGGATATTTATTCAAAACTTCTTCTCTAACCAATACAGCTGGATTATATAACGGGAAAAAGCTTTTATCGTCTTTTAATACAGTTAAATTATATTTTAATAATTTTGCATCAGTTGAATATACCATAGCTACATCTATTTTCCCTGCTGACACTGCTTCATATGTTAAACCCGCTTCCATAGTTTTCACATATTTCTTAGGAACATTCATATTATAAGCATTTGCCATTGCAAAAAAACCATCCGCTCTTTCATAAAATTCAGGATTAACTCCAAATATCACCTTATTTCCATTATTCACAAATTTTGCTAAATCTGAAAGAGTTCTAATATTATTTTTTTCTGCAAATTCGTTTCTAACAGCCATAGCATATGTATCATTAAACGGTATCATATTTATCCAAACAATTTTATTTTTTTCATAATCAAGTTTTGCAACCTCATTGAATAATTCATATGGATCATATATATTCTTTTTTTGTTTAAAATAAGCTGCCCATGCTGTTCCAGTATATTCAGAATAAATGTCTACCTGTCCATTTTCTATAGCAGCCCTTAATGGAAAAGATGTTAACCCAAATTGTTCTTCAACCTTAAATCCTGCATCTTTTAAAAGTAAAGATATCATATTTGCAATAACATATCCTTCTGTAAACATTTTTGACCCAACAACTATTGTTTTAGCAGCAAAAACATTAAAACTCATGATAACTAACAACAAAATAACTCCAAATTTTTTCATAAAAATACCCCCTTAAATTTCAGTAATTAATCCTCTTGAAACAAATTTTTTCTCTAATATTCCTAGTAATGTATCTACTAATATTGCTAATAATGAAACAGGCAACACACCAGCAAATATTATAGGACCATTATAATGTGATAACCCTGTAAATATTATCACTCCTAATCCCCCACCTCCAATAACAGAGGCTACAGTAGCAGTTGCAATATTTATTATTGCAGAATTTCTTATTCCAGAAAAAATAGCTGGTAATGCTATTGGAATTTCAACCTTATATAAAATATCTTTTTCATCCATTCCCATACCTTTTGCTACTTCTATAATTTTTGGACTAATATTAATTATTCCTGATGTTGTGTTAAATATTATAGGAACTAATCCATATAAAAATAACGATGTTATAGCAGTTATTTTTCCAATTCCCATAAATAAAAATATTAAAGCAATTACCGCAATGCTGGGAACAGATTGAGTAACTCCAGTTATTGAAAGTGCAATATTGGTGTATTTTTTTCTTTTTTCTCTAGTAATATATATACCTATAAAAACTCCAACAATGACAGATAAAGTCCAAGAAAAGAAAAATATCATCAGATGTTCCAATGTCCTTTCAATAACAACATCAATATTATCCACCATATATGAAAAAATATTCATATTATTCCTCCAATATTGAATCGTATTTTAATATTCCAATAACTCTTCCATCTCTCAAAACTGGTAAATAATGTATATTTCTCTTAAACATTATGTTTAATCCTTCTAAAACACTATCATTATAGTTGATATATTCTTTTCTCAAATAATAATTATTATTTTTAATATCACTTTCTGTTAAAAACCCTTCATATTTCTCATTAAATACGATATAACACGATTTTTTATCTACCTTTATTTCATTAAATGATTTTATAATTTTATAATCATTTACTATAACTTTTTCTGCTTTAACAAATTCTAAAAAATTTAATTCAGCATTTTTGCCTAATAATTCTTTAACAAACTCATTTTTTGGTTTCTTTATTATGTTTAAAGTAGAGTTATATTGTACTAATTCACCATTATTAAATATTGCTATTTTATCAGCTAATTTAATTGCTTCTCTTATATCATGCGTAACAAAAACAATAGTTTTTTTTAATTTATTTTGTATTTCCAGGAAAACATCTTGTAAAACTTCTCTATTAATAGGGTCTATAGCCCCAAAGGGTTCATCCATTAATAATATTTTCGGATCCGCTGCTAAAGCCCTTGCTACTCCAATTCTCTGTCTTTGGCCACCAGATAATTCCATTGGATATTTATTTATTACTTCATCATATTTTAAATTTATTAAGTTTATAAGCTCTTTTACTCTATTTTTGATTTTTTTCTTATTCCATCCTAACAATTTCGGAACAACTGCTATATTATCAAAAACATTATAATGTGGAAATAAACCTATTTCTTGAATAACATATCCTATTTTCCTTCTTAATTGAATTTTATCTATATTATCTATAGATATTCCATCAAATAATATATCACCAGACGTTCTTTCAATTAGTCTATTTATTAATTTTAATGTTGTAGTTTTCCCACAACCTGAGGGGCCTATTAATACAGTGATTTTTCCATCTTCAATATTTAAATCGAGATTTTTCACAGCATATTTATCATTATATTTTTTTGATAGATTTTTTAATTCTATAGACATATATATCCTCCATCATTTACTCTTTAATTTTAAACCTCTAGGAGTAATTATTTCTTCAAGTTTTAACATTAAATAATTTAACCCAATTCCCAATACTGCTAATAATATAACTCCTGTAATAATCATATCGTATCTCCCGCGACTTAAACCAGCAAATATAAAATATCCTAATCCTCCTGCAGCTATATAATAACCAATTGTCGCTACACCTACGCCCATCACTACTGAATTTCTTATTCCAGACATAATTATAGGAATAGATAAAGGGATTTTTATTTTAAATAAGATTTGTAATTCGGTCATTCCCATTCCTCGAGCGGATTCTACAATACTTTTATCCAAAGAATGAATAGCAACTAAAGTATTTCTTATCATTGGAAGAAGAGAATAAATTATCAAAGCAATTATTGCAGGAGTTTTACCTAAACCCATATGAAGAGGAGCAAGAAGTATTACCATTATACCAAATAATGCTGGACTCGGAATAGTCATCAATATACCAGCTATATACAATACTATCTTTGATAGAGTTTTATTTTTAGAAATTAAAAGCCCTATTCCTACCCCTATAAGAATTGCAAAAGGTAATGCAGTTCCAATTATACGTAAATGATTAAGTAATTCTTTTATAATTTTTTCATAATTATATGATAAATATTCTAAATAATCCATCTTTTCACCTACGGTTTCTATATATAAAAATTATAACAAAAAATTATAATAAATACAAATTTATACTAAAATTTTTTGTTTAAATAGAAAAATCATAATTATGGTTTATTTCATAAATATGATTTTGATCATATTCAAAACTTTTGATTTTTGCAGGAATCCCTGCAACCAGGCAATTTGAAGGAACATTTCTTAAAACTACCGAATTAGCAGCTATTACTGAATTATCACCTATTATTATATCTCCTAAAACCTTAGCGCCTGCTCCAATAATTACATTCTCACCAATGTCTGGATGTCTTTTTCCTTTTTTAATATGTTTTGCACCTAAGGTTACTTGATGATATATTAAAGTACCACTTCCAACAGTAGTTGTAGAACCTATAACTACACCAATTCCATGATCAATTACAATACCGGCATCAAGTTTTGCAGCTGGATGAATATCCATTGAATATAATATTTTACTTAACATATATAAGAAATATGAAATTGGATATATTTTATATTTGTGAAAAAAATGATATATTCTATATAATACCAAACCATGAAATGCGGTATTAAATAGAATTATTCCTAACTTTCTATTAGATGCTGGATCCTTTTTTAAATATTCATTTAAATCCCTATTAAGGTCAAAAAATATTGAAAGAAAATCTTTAAAGAATTTTATTATCATATTTATAAAATCACCTCATTTACGATAAATATTATCATATTTATTATAACATAAATTGGATAAAAAATATCTTATTTAAATTAAATTTATGTAAAAAAGCGCAGTTAAAACTAACTGCGCCATAATATCTATTTTTATTTTAAAATTCCTTTTATAATTAATTCTGTTGCTTCATCTTCATCTAATCCTTTTGCCATTAATGTTTCCAATTGTTGAGGGTTTACCCTTCCTACAGATGCTTCGTGAGTTAATTCTGAAAGATCATTTTTTACTCTTAAAATAGGTATTGTACTAATGTTTACATTTGAGCCTTTACTTATTTCTGTACATTCAATATGACCTTTTGAATACGGTGCATTTCCATATGCTTCATTTACTACCTCTGCTTTTGTCGAATCCTGAGCAAAAATATAACTTTTTGCAATACCTGAAGAATATTCCCCATTAAGATTCACTATTTCTCTTATTTCTAATTCATCATCTTTTTTTCCCCAAACCTTAGATTCCAACAATGCTTTAGAACTCTCATCCAGATCTACAAACATATCTATTTTTAATTTACCTGCTCTTGATTTAGTTAATTTAAATCTGCTGTCGAAAACTGAATTTTTTCCAACTTTTGTGTAATATGATGTTTCTAAAAATATACCATCTTTTTCGTTATGAAAATGTTCATCTTCCATAAACACAACAGAATTTTCTCCTATTATCATTTCAGAATCCATTTTATGATGAATTTTTCCAAATGGGAAAGAACAATGCGATAAAAATTTAATATCACAATTATTCCCTATTTTATATTTTGCATTAATATATTGTTCTCCTTGATTTCTTAAAAAACCAACGCATAAATGTATTGGTTTATCCAATTTCACGCCATCTTCTATTATCATTTCATAATTTACAACACCCTCAGAGGTTTCAACATTCAAATGAATACCTTCAACTGTATTTTTACCCAACACTTTATCTCCACTTATGATGAGGGAAACTATATCTTTACTTAGTAAACTACTTACATCACCACCAGCTTGTTCATAAGCTTTTTCTATCATTTCAAATTCTTTGGCATAATTTTTTTCTATATTCATAATTTCACCTCATTTTCAAAAAAATCGATTGGAACATTTATGTGGGCACAATTATCACAAGTAGTTTTATAAACTTCTGAAACCTTTTTCGGATCGCCTTCAGCTTTAATTCTTCCAGAGCATATTAAAAATGCTTCATCAGCAATTTCTGCAATTTCTTCCCTATGAGTTATGCTTAAAACAGATCCACCATTAGCAGTTATCATTTTAAATATTCTTTCTATCATAATATTTGACATCATATCTATTCCAGAATCCGGTTCATCAAAAATTGCAAATTTAGGTTTTAATATAATTAAAGAAGCTAATTCTATTCTTTTTCTTTCGCCACCCGAAAGCGTTTTATCAACCTTTCTATGTAAATAAAATGGATTTAATCCAACTAAATTCAATATTTCTATCAGTTCATTTTCACTTAATTTTATTCTTTTTCCAAGAGTTAAATATTCTTTTACACCTAAACCTTCAAATCTTGCTGGTTCCTGCCATGCCATAGTTATACCTAATTTTGCTCTTTCAGTTATATTAGTATCAGTTATATCCTGTCCTTCAAAAAATATTTTACCACCGTGGTTTCCTTTATATCCATCTAATCCCATTATTATTCTTGCCAAAGTGGATTTCCCAACACCATTATTTCCCAAAACAGCATATATTTTCCCTTTTTCAAAGGTATAAGTAATATCTTCCAATATTTTTCTCGAACCCGTTGTAAAATTAATGTTTTTCAATTCAAGCATATTAATTCCTCCCTAACTAAAACTAATTTTATTTTATCAAATAAATGTAAAAATTATTCCTACAAAAGTTCTCTAATATAAGATTTTGTAAAAAAAAGATTAATATGCTATAATTTCTTATAGTAAAGACATACCGATGAGGTGTTTTATGAATATTTTAAGAACCGAAATTATGGATATTAAATACGATATAATAAAATCAAAGCGAAAAAGCCTTTCTATTACCATAGAAAATAACGGAAACGTAATTGTTAGGGCACCAAAATTTCTTTCAGATTACGAAATAAAAAAATTTATTTTTGATAAAAGAAAATGGATTATATCGAAATTAACCAATATTAAGCCTATTAAAGAAAAAGAGTATAGAGATGGTGAAAAATTCCTTTATCTTGGTAAATACTATAAATTAATAACTATTGAAGGCAATTATGGAGTAGGTATTCAGAATGATTTTATATATATCTCCTTAAAAAAAGACTTTTTTGACAATATTTCATTGAAAAAAGAAATGATTTTAAAGTGGTATAAAAATGAAGCAAAAAAAATTATTAATGAACGTTTAGAATATTATTCTAAAATAATGAATTTAAAATATGGGAAGGTATATATAAGAGATCAAAAAACTCGTTGGGGAAGTTGTTCTGGGAAAAATAATCTCAGTTTTAATTTTAGAATAATAATGGCTCCTATGAGAAAAATAGATTATATAATAGTTCATGAATTAGCTCACATATTACATAAACATCATCAGAAAAGTTTTTGGGATTACGTATCAAAATATTGTGATGATTATTTAGAATCAAGAAAGTGGTTTAGAGAAAATGGCAAATATTTAATATTATAGGAGGTGTCAAATGATAGAAATTATTGAAATAATAAAAGATAAAAAGAAAGTATATGCAATATCTAAAGAAAGTCCTTTTTATCCAGATGGAAAAGGCGGGCAATTAGGAGACAGGGGGAAAATTGGAGATGCCAATGTTTTATTTGTAGAATACAAGGGTGAAATGTATTATCATTTAATTGATAAAGAAATAGAACCTGGAGAATATGAATACGAAATAGATTTAAGCAGAAGAAAAGATATTGCTCAACAACATACTGCTCAACATATTATCTCAGCACTTTTTGAACAAATTGCTGATATGGATACATTAGGTTTTAGAGTAGGGGAAGAGTATACAACTATTGATTTAGATTATAAATCCGAAAAATTTGTAGAAGATGTTGAAAGAATTTCAAATGAAATAATTCAAAAATGTATTGATGTAGAAGAAATTTTTACTACAGTGGATAAGATACATGAATATAAATTAAGAAAACCTTTAAGCAGCAAGGTTAAAGGAACTGTAAGATTAATAAAAATTGGAGATTTTGATATTAATCCTTGTGGAGGATTTCATGTAAAAAATACTGGAGAAATTGGGTTAATAAAAATAATAGATAGAGAAAAAATCAAAGGTAATCTAATAAGATATTATTTTGTAGCTGGAAATAGAGCTTTAAAAGATTATGGTGAAAGAATAAAAATAACAAAAACTATTTCTAATTTAATGACTTCAAAAATAGAAGATACACCAAAAAGAGTAGAAGATACTATAAATAAAATGAAAGAATATAAATCAAAATATGAAAAATTGAATGAAAAATATGCGGAATTAATAGCTAAAGATATTATTAATAGCGCAGAAATTATTAGTGGAATTAAATTTATATATTTAGATTCATACGAAGATTTTGTTTCTTATTTACCAAAATTTTTACCAATGGAAGAGGCAATATATATTGTAAAAAAAGAAAATAGATTTGAAATCTCTTCAAAGAAAGTAAATTGTAAAGAATTAATCAATAACATTAAAAAAGATTATCCAGAGATTAAAGGTGGTGGAGGAGAAAATAGAGGTAGTATAATAGGAAATATTTCAATTGAAGAAATTAAAAAATATTTATAGATATATTAAAAAGCCAGAATTACTCTGGCTTTCTTTATTTATCAACACTTTTTTTAACCAGATACCATAGGTAAAGATCTAATTTCCCTATAGGTTCATTAAAATGACTTTCCAAAACATTTTTTAATCTTTTTTCATAATCAAGATATCTATTTTTTGTCCAACCCTTTGGTATAGATTCAATCAATTCGTTTTCCAACATTAATCTCATAATGTGTTTATCAAGAATAGCTACTTCACCATATCCAACATTTCTTAAAAAATGACTGGCTTCTTTCCAACCTATCCCTTTAATATTCCTTACTAAAAATTCTCTGATCTGATAATATGGTAAAACAAAAAGATGACGTATTGTCCCTATAATCCATCTATTGGACACTATATATTGTGCTCGTGCTTTAGGAAATCTATGACCAACCTTTCTTAAAGAATACTCCAATTCATCTATATCTAATTTTGAAAAACCTTCTGCTCCAATTTCTTTCTGCGCCTTTATTCCACCTTTCGCACTCCAATTTGCAGTTAAAACACAGAAAGATAATTCAGAAAACAATTCTAATTCATTACCTTTTTTTCCAAATTCAACAAATTCTTGCCATCTTTTTTCTACCAAGGGTTTTGCCTCATCGTATATCTCTTCAATATCTTTAATTAATTTCATTATTTCACCTCACTTAAAAAGGGATACAATCCAAACCAAAGTTGGAGATACAAACAATGCTGGTAAAAAATTTCCAACTTTTGTATCTTTTATGTCTAATATCTTCAACCCTATTCCTAATACCATTATACCACCAACTGCAACTAAATCATTAAGATATATTTTATTTGTTAAAAATGATAATTGTGATGCTAATAAAACAATACTCCCTTGAACTACAAGTACAGAACCAGCAGAAACCATAACTCCAAGTCCATATATGGACGCTAAAACTGTTGAAGATATTCCGTCTAATAATGATTTGGTATATATAAGTGTTCCATCATTAGTTAATCCGGCATTAATAGAACCTATAATTGTCAATGGCCCCACAAGAAATAATATAGATGACATAACAAATCCAGTGGAGAAATCTCCTTCTTTCATATTATCTCCTATTCTTTTCAAAAATCCTTCTATATTAAGCAATTCGCCTATTAATCCTCCTAAAGCCATTGAGCCTAATACTATTAAAAAATTATTAGCTGACATAGACATATTTATCCCTATCCCTAAAGTAGTTAAGCCAACAGCATAGAATAATATTATTTTTAACCTTTCTGGTATTCCTTTTTTAGCTAACAATCCCAATAGACTTCCAATTATTACTGCAAAAGCATTTACAATAGTAGGTACCATATTATCCCTCCCAAAAAACATTTAATGCATTTTCTAAAATTTCAAACTCAAAAGGCGAATATCCTAAATTTTCACCATCTACTTCTAAATATATTTTATCTTTTGAAGTTAATTTTACATTTTTAGCTTTAAATTGTTTTACCCACTTTAAATTTACAAAAGTTCCATCAAAAATTTTTTTAATATTTCTTATTACTTGGAATTTTGGTACTTCTTTTACAAGAGTAATATCAAAATAGCCATCATTTGGAATTGCATTAGGTAGCATTTTCATTCCACCACCGCTATACTTGCAAATTCCAACAGCCATAGTAAATATCTTTTCTTTTATTATTTTTCCATCAATATTTATTTCAGCTTTTTGAGATTTATACTTGAATAATGTCGTTAAAAGGTTTAAAAGATATGAAAATGTTCCACTTTTATTTTTGTCTTTTGATTTGTTAGTATTTTTTGTAACAACAGCATCAAAAAACATCCCAGCTATATTTATAAAATATCTTTCTTTTTTTTCATTGTTTTCATAATACAACACTTTACCAATATCTTGTGTAAATATATTACCCTTATTTATTATATTAATCGCTTGTAAATAATCATTTGGAATACCAATAGTTTTACCCCAATCGTTTCCTGTTCCTGTTGGTATTACACCCACAACAATATCTTTTGTATCAACATAATTTTGATTGAAAATACCATTTATTATTTCATTAGCAGTTCCATCCCCACCAACAGCAATAATTTTTCTATATCCTTTTTTTATTGCATCTATAGTGATATTATATGCATCCATTTTACCTTTTGTAAATTCATATTCGAATTTAAAGCCTTCTTTTTCCAGAGTTTCTTTAATATTAGGCCATAATTTAATCGCTTTTGCACCTGAAGAATGTGGATTTACAATTAAAAAATATTCTTTCATTTTATTCCTCCATAAAATATTTTGTTTTACTAATATTTTACCACAAAAAATAGGCCTTTCGGCCTATTCATCTTAATATAAGTTTGTTAAATCTTATTTCATCTTTCGAATTAACTTCAAAAATTTCAGTGGAATTTGCCATTGTAATATATCCTTTTTCATTTTCTAATAACATATTTTCAAAAAATTCCACATCTTCCTCTGTAGATAATCCAGAAACATAGGTCATTCTAAATTCATAATCAACATTTGAATTTCTTAATATTTCTATAGTTTTATTTATATTATCCCAATATTTTTTTGGTATATTTATTAATTTATAATAATTTTCTGGCTTAGCTTTAATATCCATAGCTACATAATCTATTAATTTATTTTCTATCAATTCACTTACCATATCAGGATTTGTTCCATTAGTATCTAATTTTATTAAATATCCCATTTCTTTAATTTTAGAAATAAATTCTGGCAAATCATTATGAATAGTTGGTTCACCGCCAGTAACACATACAGCATTTAGCCTTTTCTTTAAATCTTTTAATTTTTTTAATATTTTTCCTTCGGAAATAACATTATATTCATTAGAATATGCAATTTTCCAATTATGACACCACTGACATCTAAAATTGCATCCACCAGTATATACTACTGCTGAAATCCTTTTTGGATAATCCACAAAACTAAATGTTCTTATTCCAGCTAGCACCATATTATCAGCCCCTCAAAACCTCATCATTAATTCTAAATTGTATTCTTTCAATGTATTCTTGCTGTTTCCCATCATTCCAATTTTGAACAGGTCTATAATAACCAACCACCCTTGAATAAACTTCTGTTTTTTCTCCACAATATGGACATTCAAAATGTTCGCCAGCTATATATCCATGTTCAGGACAAATTGAAAATGTTGGAGTAATGCTCATATATGGTAAAGAATAATTTTCAAAACTAAATTTAATAAATTCTTTTAAAGCTTCAGCATCTGTAATTTTTTCACCCACAAAAATATGAACAACCGTTCCACCTGTCCATTTATTTTGCAATCCTTCTTGATGTTCTAATAAATCAAACGGATCTTCAAAATAATTTACTGGAGGATGTACAGAATTAGTATAATATGGTCTTTCATTTGATCCAGATTGTTTTATACTATCTTCGAATTCATTTCTATCTATTTTAGCCAATCTATATGTTGTTCCTTCTGCTGGGGATGCTTCAAGATTATATAAATTACCAGTTTCTTTATTAAACTCATTTAATTTTTCAAGCATATAATTCATAATTTCTTCTGCAAACTTTTTTCCTTCAGGATTTACAATTCCATTTTCTATACCAAAATTCAATAAACCTTCATGCATCCCTACAAAACCAATGGTAGAAAAATGATTTGCCCAATATTGACCCGTTAGTTTATAAACACTATCAAGATATACTTTTGTATATGGATATAATCCTTGTTTCGTCCATTCTTCTACATAAATTCTTTTTATTTCAAGGCTTTCTTTTGCTAAATTCATAACATCATCTAATAATGAATAAAATTTATTTTTATCGCCTTTTGATAAATACATTAATCTTGGCATATTAATGGTAACAACGCCTATTGATCCAGTTAAAGGATTTGAACCGAATAAACCACCGCGTCTTTTGATTTCCGTCTTTTCATTTTCTTTTTTATCTTCATTAACAAAACCAAATGAGAGTTGTTGCATATGTTGTAAAACCTGCCTATTATCAAGTTTTAATCTACAACACATACTTCTAGCGTCTTCTGGGTTCATATCTGAATTTATATAATTAGCAAAATATGGAGTTCCATATTTCATTGTCATAGTTATAACCATCGTAGCAACTTCATTGTTCCAATTAAAATCTTTTGTAATATTATATGTTGGAATAGGGAAAGAAAATGGTCTTCCATCATAATCGCCTTCTAACATAACTTCAATAAATGCTTTATTTAAAATATCCATCTCTTTTTGAAATTCACTATATGTTTCCTCTGTTTCCTTCCCACCTATAATAACTCTTTTATTTTTATGTGTTGAAGGAACAGTTAAATCCATTGTGATATTACTAAATGGTGATTGAAATCCAACTCGTGTCGGAACATTCATATTAAAAATAAATTCTTGAAGAGATTGTTTTACCTTATCATAATTTAAATTGTCATGTCTAATAAACGGTGCTAATAATGTGTCAAAGTTCGAAAATGCAACAGCTCCAGCTGCTTCTCCCTGCATGGTATATAAAAAATTAACTATTTGCCCTAATGCAGTTCTAAAATGTCGTGCAGGTCCTGAAGCTACTTTTCCAGGTACTCCGTTAAACCCTTTTCTCAATAACTCTTCTAAATCCCAACCAACACAATATGCAGATAATGCACCTAAATCATGTATATGCATAAATCCTTTATTATGATATTCACTTATGCTCTTATTATGTTTGTCATACACCTCATTTAGCCAGAATTGTTTTGTTATTTCCTGATGTATATGATTGTTTAATCCCTGAAGTGAATATTGCATATTTGAATTTTCTCTAACCTTCCAATCACTATTATTGATGTAATCATAAATTAAATTCATATTTCCCCTCCTCCATTAATTCTAAATATAACACGATATATTGTATCACAATAAATCAAAAAACACAATATATATGTATATCGGATAAATTAGGTAGAAAATTTTCAAATTCAATTCCCAAAAAACATAGAATTAAATGTTAAGATTTCTGAGAAATTTTAATTTGTTTTACGAATCATTTTATGATATAATTTAGTAAATTAGTAGTCAAAAAATTAATATATTTATTCATATATTTTTGACAATATAATAGAAGGAGGAAGAAAAATGAAAATATTATTCAAAAATGCTAACATCTACCCAATAACTTCAGACCCATTTAAAGGAGATTTATTAATTGAAAATGGCAAAATCAAAAAATTAGCTAAAAACATCAGAGCAAAAGCAGATGAAGTTATTGATGTTGAAGGTAAATATATTTTTCCAGGTTTTGTAGATGCTCATTCTCACATCGGAGTTTTTGAAGAAGGTGTTGGTGAAGGTTATTATCAAGATGGAAATGAAATGACAGACCCTAATACTGCACAAGTTAGAGTTATTGATGCATTTTACCCAGAAGATGCTGCAATAAAAAGAGCTTTAGAAGGCGGGGTCACTACAGTAATGGTTGTTCCTGGAAGTGCTAATCCAATTGGGGGACAAGGAGCAATTTTAAAATTCAAATCTAAAATAGTAGATGAAATGATAATTAAAGAACCAGCAGGATTAAAAATGGCAATGGGCGAAAATCCAAAAAGAGTATATGGTTCTCAAAAAAAATTGCCATCTACAAGGCTCGGAAGTGTTGCTGTTATTAGAGAATATTTCTTAAAAGTACAAAATTATATGAAAAAGAAAGAAAAAGGCGATTTTTATGAATTTGATTTAAAAATGGAAATAGGTGAAAAGGTATTGAAAAGAGAGATACCAGCAAGAATTCATGCACATAGAGCAGATGATATCATAACAGCTATTAGATTATCAGAAGAATTTGGATTTGATTTAGTAATAGAACACGCTACAGAAGCATATAAAATTGCCGATTATATAAAAGAAAAAGATATTCCTTTAGTATTAGGACCATTATTTGGATTTAGAACAAAATTAGAATTAAAGGATATGTCATTTGAAGCGTTAAGAATAATTAACGAAAAAGGTATATTAGCTGGATTAATGTGTGATCATCCTGTACTTCATTTGGAACATGCTAATGTACAAGCTGCTCTTGGTATGAGATATGGCGCAAAAGAAGAAGATTTAATAAAAATGTTAACTATAAATCCTGCAAAGATATTAAAAATAGACGATAGAGTTGGATCGTTAGAACCAGGAAAAGATGCAGATATTGCAATATGGAATTATCACCCATTTGATATTAGAGCAAAAGCTGAAAGTGTTTATATTGAAGGTAAAAAAGTATTATAATGTATATTTCTAGCTCCCTACCGGGAGCTATTTTTTTAAATTTATGTTATAATTTTAATGATTTAATATTAATAATGGGGAGGGAGATTATGATAAAAAATCAATGGTATATAATACTGTCTTCTGAAGAATTACCTAAAGGAAAATTAATTGGAATAACCAGATTTGGTGAAAAATTAGCTCTTTGGAGAGATGAGAAAAATAACATAAGTTGTATTTCAGATATTTGTTGTCATAGAGGCGCATCTATTTCACATGGGAAAATATTAGCTAACGGGGAGAGAGTAATGTGTCCTTTCCATGGGTTTGAATATGATTCAAATGGGAAGGTACAAGTAATTCCAGCAAATGGTAGAACTACTCCTGTACCAGAAAACTTTAAAGTAAATTCTTATTATACATATGAACTGGCTAATTTTATTTGGGTTTGGTATGGCGATGGAAAACCAGATCATAATCCATCCTTTTTTGAAGATATTGATAATGAATTGACATTTGTTGAATTTAATGAATTATGGAATGTTCATTATAGTAGAGCTATTGAAAACCAATTAGATCCTGTTCATGTACCTTTTGTTCATTATAATACTATAGGTAAGGGTAATAGAACAATCATGGATGGACCAATATTAAAATGGGAAAATAACACTATGTTTTATTATTACATGAGAAGTAGAGTTGAAGATGGCACTCCTGCTAAAAAGCCTCATGAATTATCTCAAGAAGATGTTAGTAAAGTTTATTTAGAATTCAAATTTCCTAATTATTGGGAAAATCATATTGCTGAAAAAATTAGAGTTGTTGCAGCTTTTGTTCCAATAGACGAAGAACATACTAAGATATATTTGAGATTTTATAATAAATTTACAAAATCAAGATTATTAAATAAGATAATTGGTAAATTTGCTATACCTTTTAATAAAAAGGTTTTAAATCAAGATAAAGAAGTTGTAGAAACTCAAATTCCAAAAAAGAGTGAATTAAAAATGAAAGAAAATTTAATTACAGGAGATTTACCTATATTGGAATATAGGAAAAAAAGAGATGAATTAAAAAATGGAGTGATTAAATGATTTTTAATAAATGGCATCCTGAGAATTTCCATGGTGTGAATAAAAAGAATTTTTTTGAAGGGTGGTATTTTAAAAATACCGATCCTCAAAAAAAATATGTTTTTGCAGTTATTCCCGGGGTATCTATAGGTGATGATTCACATTCATTTGTTCAAATAATTGATAATAATAATTTTTCAAAATATTATAGATTTAAATTAGAAGATTTTAAATATACAAATAATCCATTTAGTGTTACTATTGGTAATAATTTCTTCTCTTTAGAAAGATTAATTTTAAATCTTGAGGATATATCTGCTGATTTGAATTTTGAAAATTTAAAGCCATGGCCTGTAAGTTTATTTAATCCAGGAGCAATGGGACCATATGGATTTTTAAATTTTTTAGAGTGTTATCATGGAATATTAAGTTTTAATCATACTATAAAAGGGTCAGTTGTTGTTAGAGGTGAACAGAAAGATTATGAAAATGGAAATGGATATATAGAAAAAGATTGGGGAAGATCATTTCCAAAATCATGGATATGGGCATCATCTAATAATTTTGAAGATTATGATGCTTCCTTTTCATTGTCAATAGCAAATGTACCTTTTGGAAAAAGTTATTTTGTAGGATTTATAATGGGATTATACTTGAATGGAAAAATATATAAATTTACTACATATAATGGAGCAAAAATTTATGATCTTGCGATTAAAGAAAATATTATTACTTTTAAAGCAAAAAGAAAAAATTATTATCTTGATGTAAGAATAAAAAAAGGAGAAGGAAAAATTTTATTAGCTCCAAAAAATGGAAATATGACAGGTAGAGTAAATGAAAGTTTAAATTCAGAAATTAGTATTGTTTTTAAAAAAGATAATAATATAATTTTCTCATCTAAAGGAATTCATGCAGGTTTAGAAGTAAATGGAGATATATTGAAAAATATAGAAAATGATAAAAGAGGTAAAGTGTATTTAAAATAAAAGTTTAAATGTAGTAAGTATTTTTTAATTGGATTATAGTCAAATTTTTTTATATAATTTTTTGATTTTATTCTAAAAAATGATATAATTATATATGATATTTAGAATATACTCCTGAATAGAGGTGGATATAATGGAATTCTTACTAAATCTTTCAAGAAATAAAATCAAAAACAATAAAATTACAACCAAAAGATATTTATATGAGAAAATAGATATTGATAATAGATTAATTGGGATTTTAGGAGCCAGAGGTACTGGAAAAACAACCCTTATGCTGCAATTAATAAAAGAAAAGTACGAATTATCAAAAACTATATACATGAGTTTAGATCACATATTCTTTTTAGAAAATAAATTAATAAATGTTATAGAAAATCTTTATACAAAATATGGAATAAAAAATTTCTTCTTAGATGAAATACATAAATACAAAAATTGGGAGCAGGAAATAAAAAATGTTTATGACTTTTATAATGATATTCAAATCATTTTTTCAGGCAGTTCAAGCATAAATATCAAGCAAGCAAAATACGATCTTTCAAGGAGATGTGTCACATATATTTTAAATGGATTGTCTTTTAGAGAATTTTTAAATATAAAATATAATGAAAACTATAAACCTTATGATTTTCAAGATTTAATTAATAATCATATGGATATTGCTTTTAATATTGCTGAAAACAGCAAAATATTGTTAGATTTTCAAGAATATTATAAATATGGATATTATCCTATATATTTTGAAAATCCAAAATCCATAGTTTCTAAAATAATAAATATGTATGAAAAAGTTATATATGAAGATATTGTTGAAGTTGCAAATTTAAATACAGAAAATTTAATTATTTTAAAAAAACTAATATATTTTATTGCAACTATGCAACCTGGAAAAATTAATATAAACAGTTTAAGCAAGAATTTAAAAAAAGATAATAAAACTATAATAAATTATATTTCAAAGTTAGAAGACGCTGGATTATTAACTCTTTTATTTAAGGAAGGGGTAGGGGGAACTTTAATAAGAAGCCCAGAAAAAATATACATAGGAAATGGAACTTTATATAACGCTATAAATGAAGAGATTAGAAATAACATAAACATTGGAAATTTAAGAGAAATAATTTTTGTTAATCAAATAAAGAACAGTAATCAAAATATAAGATATAGTAAAGAGATAGGAGATTTTAATGTAAATAGTTATTACTTTGAAATTGGTGGAAAAAATAAAAGTAAAAAACAAATTAAAAATAATATAGATAATTCATTTATTGTAAAAGATGATATTTTGTATGGAGAAAAAAGTATTATCCCGCTGTACCTTTTTGGATTTTTATATTAAAGTATTACATTACTAATAAACTGACGTTTCCATTTAAAATAATTTTTTGGAGTACAGTCATATTTTTTTATTAAAAATTTAGAGTATACTCCAAAAATATTAAAAATTATTATAAATACAGGATTATATTCAATAAAGGATACCTCCTTTGTGGTTTAATTCCGCTTTGGAGGTATTTTATAATATTTTATATTTTAAATATTTCTCTTAATTCATCATCACTAAGTTCAGAAATCCATTTTTCTCCAATACTTAAAATATTATTGCTTAAATTCTTCTTTTTTTGAATTATCTCATTGATTTTTTCTTCAAATGTATTTTTGGTGATAAATCTATGAACAATAACATTGTTTTTTTGCCCTATTCTATATGCTCTATCTGTAGCTTGAGCTTCAACTGCAGGATTCCACCATAAATCAAAATGGATTACATGCGATGCAGCAGTTAAATTCAATCCTGTACCTCCAGCCTTTAAAGAAATAATAATCACAGGATAATCATGTGATGTTTGAAATTTTTCTACCATTTCATCTCTCTTTTTTCTTGGCAAATTTCCATGAAAAAATAACGTTTTAACTTTCAATTGTTTTTTTATTATATCTTCAAGTATTTCTCCCATTTCTTTATATTGTGTAAATATTATGGCCTTTTCATTATTTTCAAATATATCGGTTAATAAATCCAACAATTTCTGTGTTTTACCAGATTCTTCTGGACTGAAATTCTTATTCTTAAGATAATTAGCAGGATGATTACAAATTTGCTTTAAAGATGTGATTAATTTAAAGATTAATCCTTTTCTTTCTATACCAGAAAAGTTAGAAATCTCATTTACCATTTCTACTGTTTTATTATATAATGATGTTTGAATTGGAGTTAAATATACATATTGATCAAAAATAATTTTTTCTGGTAAATCTTTTATAATATTTTTATCCGTTTTTAATCTTCTTAATAGAAATGGATTAATAGCTTTTTTAATAGCTTTTAATTTTGTTTTATCATTATATTTTTCAATAGGAATAGCATAATTTTTTATAAAATTATTATAATTTCCTAAATATCCTGGCATTAAAAAATCAAATATACTCCATAACTCTAATAGGCGATTTTCCACAGGAGTTCCGGTTAATGCTATTCTTTTTTTACCTTTTAATTTTTTTACAGCTTTAGTTTGTTTAGTTAAAGGATTTTTAATATTTTGAGCTTCATCAAGTATTATATATGACCAGTTTAAATCTTCTAATTTTTCTATATCTCTTCTTATAACCCCATATGAGGTCAATATAATATCTGAATCATTTTTTAAATCACGATTATTTCCATGATATATATGATATTTTAATTTTGGTGCAAATTTTTCAATTTCCGTTGCCCAATTACCTATTAACGTAGTAGGACAAACAACTAAAGCTGGTTCATTTAAATTTTTATTTTCTTTATCCTTTAAAACAACCGCTATTGTTTGAATAGTTTTACCTAATCCCATGTCATCCGCAAGACATACTCCAAAACCCTTATCAACATTTGATTTTAACCATTTATATCCTCGTTTTTGATATTCTCTCATTTCAGCATTTAATGTTTTAGGTATTCTAATATTTTTGATTTTTTTCATTTCATCAATTATGTTTTTTAATTTATTATCCGAATATAATGGTATTCCATTATATTCTTCTGAAAGTAAAACTCTTAAACTCTCGTAATTAGATAATTCATCAATAGGTTTTTCTAATTTTTTCAATATGTTTAAGAATTTCTTTGGATTAAGATGAATATACATATCTTTGAATTTTATTATTCCTTCTGATTTTTCCAATAATTTTCTAAATTCTTCAGCAGATATGATCTGATCACCTATTGCTATTTTCCAATCAAATCTTAACAAATCATTCAAATTAAAAAAGCTTGTAGTATTATTAATTCTTTTTGCTTGTATAACTACTTTTGGCTCTACTATTTTTTTCATTTCTTTTGGAAGAATTACATCAATACCAAAAACATTTAAAGCAGGTAATACATCATTAAAAAATGTACTTAATTCTGATGAAGTTATTATTATATCCTCATGTTTCATAATAGTTTTAGAAAAATTGGATAAATTGGAAATAAACCCTATTTGTTTTAATATATTAGCTTTTTCATTAAAGTATTTTTTGTTTTTTAAAAAATCGGTAAGACTAATAGGTTCGGATAATACATCTGAATTATCTTTTACTAAAAGAGATAAATAATACCTATCTTCAATAAACGGCATGATTTTAATGGCTAATGTATATTTTTGACTTTTAAAAAATAAAGGTTCAAAATAATTTTCCAATGAATTAGCAATATTTTTTTCTTCTAATGTTTTTAATGGATACAATTTATCTTCTGAAAACACAGATAATATATTATGCGACATTTTCTTATTTACATATACTTTTTTTACTATTTCCTTTATAACCAAAGATATAATATATATAACAGCATCTGATTTTTTTAATACTTTATTTTTTTCTAAATAAATTACAAGATTATCTGGAATTATTTTTTCAAGATAATCCAAATATTCTATAAAAGATGAATTTGAAATAAGTGGCATATATTTTACATAAAATTTATCCGATTCAATTATTTCTGGTTTTGGTGCAAATGAATGATTCATAATGATATTAAATACAAATCCTAAAACCTTTTTAAAAAAGAAGGAATATTCATTATCGTTTTTATCAGGTAAAAAAGATATACTATACATTAAATTAAATAAATCTTCAAATTTTATTATTTCTTTTGAAAAAGGATTATATCCTTTAATTAATATATCTGGATTTTGTAATGAATAAATTATTTTAAATTCTGTATCTTTAAGATACAGATTTTCTTCTAATATTTTTATGTTTTTCACATATTTTTCGCCTTGTCCATATAAATCGTTTAAAAAATCCTTTATTGAAAAATCAGAAAAAATAGTTTTTTCAGAAAGCAATGATATTATTTCCTCTATATTTTCAAAGTAAATGAAAGGTTCTTCTAAAGCAATTTTTTCATCTAAAACTAATTCATTTTTTTCACTGTTAATAGGTAAAAAGTTTAAGACATTTTTCGATTTTTCACTGGAAATTTTAGCGAGCTCCAATAATTTCTTCTTTTTTAGTCCATGCATTTCAAATAAAAGGAATGGATCTTTATCAATTTCATTAGCAATAACATAATATACTGCAGCAAGATGCTTACATGGATTAGCCCAATCGGGGCATGAACAATATGCTTCTATATCATCCCATGATTCTGGAAATAATTTTATCCCTTCTTTTTGAAAAATTTCATATAATTCTTCTGGTAATATTCCGTTTAATAATTGTCCTGCAATATATGGATTTTCAGAAAGTATACTTCCAATAATCTCTACATCATATGAAGGAAATTTTATCAAAGAAATTTTTTCCTTATATGGTGTAGCTCTTGTTCCCTGTACTCTAGCAACAATATCGGAATTTCTATTTACTCTAACTTCCAAAACCAATCCCTTATTAGCATAGGTTCTACCTCTAGGGAGCCTATTGGTATTAAAATCTATTTTTTCCATAGCCTCAATCCATTTCTTACCCCACCATGTTTTACCATATATCTTTCTTTTAGCCATCAAAAACACCTCTAAAAATTTTATTCATTTGAATATCAAAATATAGTTATTCATATTAAAATTATTATATCATATTAAATATATGGATATTATACTTTTAACTATTTTATCTATCTTACAGCAAATCATTATTGATATTATATGATATAATTGAATCGGAGGTGGAACTGATGAAAAAATTACCAATAGGAATACAGGATTATAAAAAGATAATAGAAGGAAATTATATATATATAGATAAAACAAAATATATACATGACTTAATAAGTTCAGAAGTGCCAATATTTCTATCTCGCCCAAGAAGATTTGGGAAGAGCTTAACGATATCGACATTATATTACATATTCAAAGGCGAAAAAGAATTATTTAAAGATGCTTATATATATGACAAATGGGAATTCAAAGAATACCCTATTATAAAACTAGATATGTCTGATAATACCTTAACAACATATGAAACTTTTATAGAATCTTTAGACGAAGTAATAAATAAAATATATATAAATGAAGAAATGCCAATAATAAAAAATAATATTCCAACAAAATTTGGTAATTTAATAGAAAGTTTAAATAAAAAATATAATGAGAAAGTAGTAATATTAATAGATGAATATGAATCACCAATATTAGAGCATATAAACAATAAAAAAGAAGCAGAAAAAATAAGAGGATTTTTAAGAGAATTCTATAAGAAAGTAAAAACAAAAGATGAATACATAAAATTCGTATTTATTACAGGAATAACGAAATTCACAAAAACAGGAGTATTTTCAGCATTAAATAATTTAAATGACATATCACTAAACAGAAAATATTCACAAATGTTAGGTTATACCCAAGAAGAATTAGAATATTATTTCAAAGAACACATAGAAGAAACAGCAAAAGAAATGGGAATAAGTAAAGAAGAATTACTAAAAGAAATAAAAACATATTATAATGGATTCTCATTTGATGGAGAACATTTTGTATATAATCCATTCTCAGTATTAAGATTCTTTGATGAAAGGAAATTTCAAAATTATTGGTTTGAAAGTGGATCACCATCATTTATATATGAATATGTAAAAGGGAGAAAAATAGAATACGAAGATTTAGTAAAATACACAGTAAATTCATTAGACTTTACAACAAGAGAAATAGAAGATGCAAATGCAAACATATTCTTTGCACAAGCAGGATATTTAACCTTTAAAGGAAAAGAAAAATATGGTCTTGAAGAAGAGTATATATTAGACTATCCAAATTTAGAAGTAAAAAATAGTTTCTCAAAATTAATATTAGAAGCAAATTATAATTTAGAAAATGATAAGATAAAAGAATTAAATAAAACAATATGGAAATTATTGTCAAAAAATAAAATAGAAGAAATAATAGAAGAAATAAAAAGGATAATAAGTGCAATACCGTATAACTTACATCAAAAAAGAGAAAGTTATTATCACTCATTAATATATACAATATTAGCCTCAGCAGGATTAAACGTAACAGCAGAAGAATTAACGAATCTTGGAAGAAGTGACCTAGTATTAGATCATGATGATAAAATATATTTATTTGAAATAAAATTAGATAAAAGCGCAAAAGAAGCAATTGAACAAATAAAAGAAAAGAAATATTATGAAAAATATATGAGTAAAAACAATGAAAAAGAAATATATATAATAGGAATAAATATAGACTCAGAAAAAAGGAATATTGATGAATATATGATAGAAAAAATATAATTGATTATATTGAGGTGAGATGATGAAACGATTTTGTACATCAGGACCTGTTGATAAGAATACTTGTTATTATATAGAAAGACCAGAATTGATGAAAGAGGCATTAGACCATATAGAAAATTGGAGATACTTTACAGTATCAGCACCAAGACAAACGGGAAAAACAACATTTTTAAATGATATAGTGGAAAAGACAAAAGATAAATATTTACCTATATTTATATCTTTTGAAAGTTATTCCAGTAAAGATCAAAATCAATTTTTAAAAACATTTATAAAAGATATAGAAGATGATATTGAATATAGACATAACATAAAGGTTAAATTAAAAACCCCCGAGGAAATTGATGAAATAAGGCTTGTATTAGAAGATTTATACAACAAAACAGGAAAAGAAATTATACTAATGATAGATGAGTTTGAGAAATTTAATAATGAAGAATTAATGAATGAATTTTTACATGTTATAAGAAATGTGTATCATAAAAAGATGTTATATAAACTCAGAAGTGTAATATTAATCAGTGTAAGTTATTTAAGTGGAATATTAGAAGATAATGCAAGTCCATTTAATATAGCAGAGCATATGGAAGTGCCATATTTTACAAAAGAACAAGTGTATGATTTGTTAAACCAACATGAAAAAGAAACAGGACAGATATTTGATAATAAAGTGAAAGAGCTAATTTGGGAAAATGCAGGCGGACAACCAGGATTAACCAATGCATTGGCATATGATTTAGTAGAAAAAAAAGCAAAAGATAAACAAATAATAACAAAAGAATATTTTGAAAAAACATTAAATGATTTTATGTATGTATATATAAATAAAAATATATCAAATATAATATCAAAAGCAGAAAAAGAAAAAGAATTAATAATAAAAATATTATTTGAACCAGAAAGTGTAAAATTTGTAATATATGATGAAAGAATAAAATTCCTATATTTAAATGGTGTGATAGATAATTGTGAAGGGAAATGTTGTGTGAAAGTACCATTGTATTACAAAGCATTATATGCAAAATTCAAACCACAAATAAATGGTGAAAAGAATTATATGGCAACGTTAAAAGATACAGTAAGGGAATATATAAAAAAAGATGGAAGCTTGGATTTAAATAAATTATTAGAAAGATATACGAAGTATATAAAACAAAGAGGAGCAATAATGTTTAAAGGAAGGAATTATTATGAAGGAGTATATCAATATAATTTAGATCAATTTCTGAGTTTATATATTGAAGCAGGAGAAGGAAAAGTATATCCAGAAACACAAGTAGGTGGGGGAAGAATAGACTTATTAATAAACTTTAATAATAAAGAGTATTTAATAGAAGTAAAAGCAGATATAACGGGAAATGAATATGAAAAAGCGAAAAAACAAATAATTGAATATTTAAAAAGAAAAGATTTGAATGAAGGATGGTTAGTAATATATTCAAATAGTATAGATGATTTTGATTATTTATTAGAAGATAAAGAGGGGATAAAAATTCATATTTGGTTTATTAAAACTAATTTTGAAAGTCCTTCCAAGATTAATTAAAATATAATATATTATGAATATCCAGGAAAGGGGATAGGTTATGGGTAAAAAGAAGATGCCAGGGTGGTTAAAGGTTGTTATTATTGTTATTGTAGCTATTATTTTATATTTCCCAGGAGTGATTTTATTTGGAACACTTACAGACTATAAACCAAAAGATGTAGAAAAAATAAACGTTGAGAGTTATACAGACGAAATTGCACCAGATGAACTAGTACTTTTTAATTGGAATATTGGATATGCTGGATTAGGAAAGTATGAAGATTTCTTTATGGATGGTGGAACAGGATCAGTGCCTGATAAAGAACATGTTAGAAAATATCTTGAAGGTATAGCAAATACATTAAAAGAAAATCCTGCAGATATATATCTAATTCAAGAAATTGATATTAATAGTCATAGAAGTCATAATATTAATGAATTAGAATATTTAAAAAATAATGTTTTTGAGAATAGTTATAATATAGCATTTGCTATTAATTATAATGTTTCGTTTGTTCCAGTTCCTTTTTCAAAACCAATGGGTAAGGTATTATCAGGATTAACTACTATTTCTAAATATAAAATTGAAGAAGCAAAAAGATTAAAATTACCAGGAGAATATAGTTGGCCAACTAAAGTTTTTCAATTAGATAGATGTATAATATTAACCAGAATACCAACAAATAAAGGAAAAGATCTTGTTATTTTAAATATCCATCCTAGCGCATATGATTCAGGTGGAACTTTAAGAAAACAACAATTAGAATTTATTTTAAATACAGCAAAAAAAGAATATGAAAAAGGAAATTATGTGATTATAGGTGGAGATTGGAATAGCGAATTTACAAAGATAAATTTCGATTATACAGAAAAAAAACCAGAAAGTTATGTTGAATTACCAAAAGATTTAAAAATTGATGGTTGGAAATGGGCTGTTGATAGTTCCAATCCAACCAATAGATCAGTCGCTTTTGCTTATGAAAAAGGAAAAAACTTCGTTACTGTTATTGACGGATTTTATGTTTCACCAAATATTGATATTGAATATGTAAAAACATTAAATTATGAATTTGAAAATTCTGATCATAATCCTGTAAAGTTAAAGATTAGATTGAAATAATCTGATTGCAACAGAAATTGGAGTGCTTTGCTCCTATTGACATGGAAAGCAAGCACTCCAATTTATTAAATTAATTATATATTATTTTTATTTTATAATCAAAACATCATCTATATCTTTTCTTTTATATTTTGGTTTTGGATCTATGGAATATCCTATAGGCAAAATCACTTCAAGTTTATATTCTTTTGATAAGTTAATATAGTTAGATATTTCATTAAAATTTGAAGGTGTATATGTAACTGTAGCTAATCCTTTTTCTTCCAATGCTAATAATAAATAACCTATTGAAATCCACACTGATTCTTTTGAAAAAGGTGACTTCATATTAGAATATACAAATAATAAATATGGCGCTTCAGATAAAAAAGGCTTTTCCCATGAAAATCCCATTTTATCCAACCATTCTCTTAATTCCCCTTTTGAATTATCATAAAATGTTTTTTCACCTTTTTCGCATATTTTTCTTATTTCTTTTTTTCTATTATCATCCTTAATCAAAACATATAA
This sequence comes from Marinitoga aeolica, assembly GCF_029910535.1. Taxonomy (NCBI): domain Bacteria; kingdom Thermotogati; phylum Thermotogota; class Thermotogae; order Petrotogales; family Petrotogaceae; genus Marinitoga; species Marinitoga aeolica. The sequence continues at coordinate 2,149,322 of NZ_CP069362.1, read as the reverse complement.
CCACGGTTGATCATTTTTACCTGATGGAGCTTCTTTGGCAACTTCTATAGCGTATTTTATATCTTCAAAACTTGGCATTTTGCTATCAAATTTTCTTACTGTTTTTCTTTTTTTAGCTAATTCTAATAAATTCATAATTTCACCTCAATATCATATTTGATATTATAATCATTCTCATATACTGCCTTTTTAGCTAACTCATCTGCCATATCATTAAACTCATCTCCAGAATGTGATTTTATTTTATTAAACTTCACTTGAAAAAATTTAGAATAATAATCATACTGTTTTTTATAGTATTTTGTCAATTCTGTGTTTGTTTTCCATAACCCCAATGCCCATTTTTCAATTCCCTGATAATCATAATTTATTTCAACACACTTTAAATTTTCTTTTTTCGCATATTCTAATGCTAGTAAAACAGCAAATATTTCACCAGATATATTTCTATGTTTTAAAAATTTCTCATTTATATAACCTTTCCAATATTTTTCCACTTTATTTTCTTTAACGACAACAAATCCAGCTCCAAATTTTTTCAATTTTTGATCATAACTACCATCTACATATATTTTTATACAATTTTCGCTATCTTCTTCATATGCAGTTTCTTCTTCTAATATTTTTTCGTTAAAAATCTCAAGAAATTTATGAGCTTTTTCAATATTTGTAGTTTCCATTATTTTTAATTTCGTTGGTTCATAATTTTTATTGTAGTACATCTGCACTTTCAAATAGTCTTTGTCTTTCTTTATATAATATACTTCCTGATATTGATGATGTTCTACACCTATTATTTCAAATTGTTTTTCTAAAATTCTTTCTCTAAATGCAAGATATAATTCTCTCAATATAGTGTTTGAAAAGTTTAAATTATATGAAATTTTTATTTTTTCTTTTACTGTAAAATCTTTTTCTATTTTTAATTTTTTCTGTGAAAAAATTTTAAAAGGTAAATCTTTAATATATATCCTCTCCTTAGCTCTGGTTATTGAAGTATACAACCATTGAAAATATTCTTTTGTTTTTGGTGAATTATAATAATATGGATCTACAAAAACATTTTTCCATTCGCCGCCCTGGGCTTTATGTGTAGTTACTGCATAGCCATATTTAACATGCAAGGCGTTAAAATATGGATGAGAATCTAATTGTTGAATTACAAATTCTATTGGTAATCCTGTTTTTTTATACATATCGTCTATACAAAAACTATATAATGCTTTTTTTAAATTAATATCTATATCTGCAGTTTTTGAAAACAATGAGTTCGCTAATACTTTAAATAGAATAGTTTCACTAGAAAATACATTTTCTAATTTTAAATCATAAAATTCTAAAATTATATGTTCTTTTTTTCCTATAAAGGCATCTTTTTTTTCATGGTTTAATATATCAATTATTTTGAAAAATTCTCCATTAAATATGTTTATTTCATTATAATATACATTTTTTGTATTTAATAATATATCTCCTATTTCAATATTATTTTTATAGCCCAAAAATTTTCTAATTTCTTGATTATATTTTAATGCTTTTTCATTTGTTGAGGTTATTATAATATCTTTCCCTGGCTCAGAATAATTATATTTTTCAATTAATTTATCAGTTTTTATAAAATCATTATTATATTCAAATTTTAAATTTATAAACTTTTTTTTATCTATATGATTTTTTATTGTATTTGCATTTTTTAATATATAGCTCTCTTCTTTTTGTCTAACGATTTCATTGAGTATTATTTTTTCACCTTTTAAATTATAATTTTTTTCAAGATATTCTCTATTTAAAGCTGGAGAAAAATTAGAATTAACCGGCGGAAGTTGATATTCATCACCTAAGAATATAATTTTATTGTTATTACCAGATTTAATATAATCAATTAAATCTGAAAGTAATTTACCACTACCAAAAATGAGATTTTCATCTGATTGTGGTGTATCTGATATCATTGAGCTTTCATCGACTATAAAAATGGTGTTATCCCATGATGAATCTTTTAATTTAAAATATATTTTTATTTCATCTTTATCAAGGTTTATTTCTTTATCAAAAAAACTGTAAACCTCACTATGAATTGTTTTTGTTTTAAATTTAGATTTTTCATGAAGGATTTTTGCAGCTCTTCCTGTAGGAGCTAATATTACAAAATTTCTATGTTTTCTATATAAATATCTTGCATATTGAGAAATTAAAAATGTTTTTCCTGTACCAGCGCTACCCTGAACTATTAAAAAATCTAACGTGTTGAAGAGAAAACTATCCAATTCGTTAGATAAATATTCTTGATCTTTAGTTAATTTAAAATTATATAAGAAGTTTATAAACATATTCACACCCTAATCTTATAATTTTTATTTATATTATATCATAACCCATCCTTCATTCTTTGTAAATTCTATAAGTTTTATATCTCCACTTTTGAAAAAAAAGGATGGTGATTTCACCATCCTTTTCCTATATCATTTCTATAATATATTCCATCAAAAGTTATATTTTTTATAGACAAATATGCTTTTTCTCTTGCTTCTTTATATGTTTCTCCAACTTCAACTACCGATAACACTCTTCCACCATTGGTTAAAAGTTTTCTATTTTCTAATTTTGTACCCGCTTGAAATACCAGTGATTCAGTATTAATATTTATTTCTTTTCCTTTTTCATATTTCAAAGGATAACCTTCTGACGCAGCTACAATACAACATGAAACTTTGTTTTTCCACTTGATTTCTATTTCATCAAGTTTTTCATCTATGATATGTTCAAAAATTTCTAACAAATCACTTTCTAAAAGCAGTAACATCGCTTGAGTTTCTGGATCTCCAAATCTTATATTATATTCTAATAAATAGGGTTCTTCATTTACTATCATTAATCCAATAAAAATTATTCCTTTGTAATTTAATCCTTCTTTAACTATTCCACTTATTGTTGGAATTATTATTTTATTTTCTATTTTTTTTACTAAACTATTTTTATATTCTGGATGAGGTGATATTGCCCCCATACCTCCCGTATTAGGTCCTTTTTCACCATCATATATTTTTTTATGATCCTTTGCTGTTTGAAAAATTTTATAATTGTATCCATCAAAAAGCACGAATACTGACATTTCATAACCATTTAAATATTCTTCGACTACAATATTTTTACCAGCTCCAACAAATATATCTTTTTCCATAAAATCATAAAGTGCATTTTCAGCCTCTTTTATATTTTGAGCTATTATTACACCTTTACCAGCAGCAAGTCCATCCGCTTTAATTACTAATGGATATTTTGCATTTTTTATATATTCATTCGCTTCTTTTATATTGTTAAAAAACTGATATTCCGCCGTTTGAACACCATATTTTTTTGCAAAGTTTTTTGCATATATTTTACTGCCTTCAAGTTTAGATGCTTCTTTATCTGGACCTATTATCTTTAAATTATTTTTTTTAAATTCATCTACTATTCCTTCTACAAGATATTTCTCCGGACCAACAATCGTTAACTCTATATTGTTTTTCTTTGCAAAATTTACAATCTCATCTATATTATCAATATATACATTTTCACATTTTTTTTCAACAGCCGTTCCACCATTTCCCGGTATACAATATATTTTATCTATTTTCGGGTTTTGAGATATTTTCCAAGCAATAGCGTGTTCTCTTCCACCATTCCCTATTACAGCCACCTTCATTTTCTCACCTCATTAATGTTTAAAATGCCTCATATTTGTAAATATCATGGAAATCCCCAATTCATTAGCTGCATTTATGGAATCTTCATCTCTAATAGAACCACCAGGTTGAATTATAGCTTTTATATTGTATTTTCCCGCTTTTCTTACAACATCATCAAATGGAAAAAAGGCATCTGATGCAAGAACTACTCCATCTTTAGCTCTATCAAGAGCATCTATAGCTGCCCATATTCTATTTGGTTGTCCAGATCCTATACCTTTAGCCATTTTTCCATTTGAAACCACTATTGCATTTGATTTTGCATGCTTTACAACTTTAAATGCAAATATCATATCTTCTATTAAGTATTCTGCTACTGGACCATTTGTTACTATTTTCAACGATTCAAATAATTTCAAATCTCTTTCTTGAACCAATATTCCACCATCTACTGAAGAGTATTCTAATTTTTGAGAAGGATTAGTTTTTGCTTTTATAATTCTTAAATTTTTCTTTTTTCTCAATATTTCAATTGCTTCTTCTTCAAACTCTGGAGCTATAATAACTTCTAAAAATATCTTTTTCATCTCCTTAGCTGTTTCTGCAGTGACTTTATGATTAAAGGCTACAATCCCTCCAAATATAGAAATTGGATCGCATTCATATGCTTTTTTATATGCTTCTAAATTATCTCTTCCCACAGCAACACCACATGGAGTTTGATGTTTTACAGCACAACATACTTTTTCATCGAATTCGTTAACTACTTTCCACGCCATATCTATATCCTTAAAATTGTTATAGGATAATTCCTTTCCGTTTAATTGTTCAAAATCTTTAAATAATCCTTTTTCCAATGCATTTTCATAATATACTGCTTTTTGATGCGGATTTTCACCATATCTTAATTCATTTCTTTTCTTAAGCGGTAATGCCATATATTCTGGAAATTCTTTATTTATTAATTTATTAAAATAAGAAGAAATTACTGAATCATAATATGCGGTAAAATTAAATGCTTTTGCAGCAAGATATAGTTTCGTTTCAAAATCAAAATTATTTATTTTTTCTATTATTAAGTCAATATCATCTGGATCTACTAATATTATTGTGTTTTCAAAATTTTTTGCCGCTGCTCTAATCAATGTTGGGCCGCCTATATCGATAAACTCTATTAATTCCTTTAATTCAAGATTTTCATTTAATTTTTCCTCAAAGGGGTATAGATTTACATATACAAAATCTATTTTTTTAATATTCAATTTTTCTAAAGTTTTTTTATCTTTTTCTGTATTTCTGGATAATATACCTCCATGTATTTTTGGGTGTAATGTTTTTACCCTTCCATCAAGTATTTCAGGAAATTCTGTTATTTCTTCCACTTTAATTACTTTAATACCATGTTCTTCTAAATATTTTGCTGTATTGCCTGTAGATAGTATTTCATATTCATTATTCACCAATACTTTTGCTAATTTTTCTATATGGTCTTTATTATATGCGGAAATAAGCGCTCTTTTCATCATTACCTCCTCATAATTTTTATATTGATATTGTAAGCCTTCTTATTACTTTATCTATTACTTTAGGATATAATCTATGTTCTAATTTATGAATTTTTTCTTCTAACGTTTCTAATGTATCTTCTGGCTCAATCTTTACAACTTCTTGAGTAATTATTTTTCCACCATCAAGTTCATTATTTACATAATGTACTGTAACTCCAGTATACTTTACACCATATTCAAATGCCTGTTTAATAGCATTTAATCCTTTGAAAGCAGGTAATAAGGAAGGATGTATATTCAATATCCTTCCTGAAAAATATTCAACTATATATTCTGGCAGTATTTTCATATAGCCTGCCAAAGCTATTAAATCGGGTTCTTCTTTCTTCAAATATTCAAAAAGTTTTTTATTATAACTCTCCCTCTCCCTAAAGTATTTATAGTTTATTAATTCATAATCTATGTTTAATTTGATAGCTCTTTGTAAAGCATATGCATCTCTATTTTCGCTTATTAATTTTATTTCATATCTATTTCTTAATTTTCTAACTATTGCTTCAAAGTTGGACCCATTCCCAGATGCTAAAACTATCAGTTTTTTCTTCATATTATCGCCTTCCTAATAATAAATTCTTACCTTTTTATCTCCACTTCCTATTTTTCCCAATTCAATTATTTCTTCTTCTGGTAATAATTCTTTTATTTTATCTAAATTATTTTGATCTAATATATAAATCATTCCTATACCCATATTAAATACTCTAAATGCCTCTTTTATAGAAACACCTGCATTTAATATTTCTTTAAATACATCATTAAATTTCCAATTAACATAGATTTCAGCACTTAATCCATCTGGTATTACACGCGAAAGATTCTCTGCTATTCCACCACCAGTAATATGAGCAGCTGCATGAATATAATCTTTTATTGCAAGTGTTTGGTTAACCATTATTTTAGTAGGGGCAATTATTTTTTCTGAAAACTTTAACGTTCCTTCATTCAACAAACTTCTAACCAAAGAATATCCATTCGAGTGTATCCCGTTTGATTTTAATCCTATTATTATATCTCCTTCTTTTACTTTATTTTTTCCAAGCACTTTTGCTTTTTCAACTATTCCAACTCCAAATCCTGCTACATCAACTCTATTGCTTACTAAAAGTCCAGGTAACTCAGCAGTTTCGCCTCCTATTAATTTGCAATTAACTTCTTCCAATGTGTTTATTAAATGATTCAAAAATGCTGCTCCATCTTTGCTATTTAATTTTCCAGTAGCATAATAATCTAAGAAAAACAACGGTTTTGCTCCCACACAAACTAAATCATTTAAAACCATTCCTACTAAATCTTGTGCAACAATATCCCATCTTTTTCTTTCTTCTAATAAAACCATTTTTGTTCCAACACCATCAGTGCTGGCAACTAAAAGTGGATTTTCATAATCTTCGATGATCTCATTCAATGAAAAAACTCCAGCATACATGTCAGCATTATCATTTAATTTTTCTTTGATATTTGAAATCATTTTATTTGCTTCGTCTATATTTACTCCACTTTTTTTATAATCCATTCCTTTCACCTCTCATAAAACAATGAAAACAATAATCATTATAATCTTCCATAAGTAATTTTCTTATTCCATCTAATGAAATGTAACCGATAGAATCTGCATTAAATTCTTCTTTCATTTCTTCAATTGTTAAATTAGCTGCTATTAATTCTTCAGTAGTAGGTATGTCAACACCCCAATGGCATGCATTAAGCACTTTAGGACTTGCTATCCTCACATGTACTTCTTTAGCTCCTGCACTTTTTATCATATTTACTATTTTTTTCATTGTTGTACCTCTTACTATTGAATCATCTACAAGAATAACTCTTTTATTTTTTATTACATGTGATATTGGTGGAAGTTTCCTTCTTACTCCAATTTCCCTATCTCTTTGATTTGGATTAATAAATGTTCTTCCCACATATCTATTTCTCATTAAACCCATTTCAATAGGAATTTTACTTTCCTTTGAATATCCCAATGCAGCAGAGAACCCGCTATCAAGTACAGGAACAACTATGTCAGCCTCAACAGGATTCTCTTTTGCACATAACTTTCCTAAATTTTCTCTCATTAAATGTACATTTTTACCAAAAACATTTGAATCAGGTCTGGCAAAATAAATATGTTCAAAAAAACAATATCTTTTTTCCGAATTTCCAATGTTATACTTTCTTATTCCATCTCTCGAAAATTCTATAGCTTCTCCTGGTAACACTTCATAGATATTATTAAGATCTGGATCTAAAAAATTAAATCCACTATCTTCAGAGGACATAAAATATCCTTTTTCAGAAATATAATAATATAATGGTCTATATCCGTATTTATCTCTAATTGCAATTATTCTATCTTTAAAAAGCAATAATAATGAATATGATGGTGATACATTTTCAAATATTGTTTTAGCTATATTTTCAAGAGTCCATTCACTTATGTTTTTTCTCATTTGTTTTATCAAAATATGCAAAATTAACTCTGTATCACTTTCTGTTAAAAATATTGTTCCTCTTTCTTCCAACATTTGTCTTAAATCTTCTGCATTTTCTATCTGTCCATTATGCGCAATAGCAAAATGTTCATTTTTAAATCTTACATGGAATGGTTGAGAATTTTGAATTTCCGATTTCCCTTTTGTGGAATATCTTACATGCCCTATTGCCTGCGAACTATTCAATTTTTTCATTATTCCATTATTAAAAACATCAACAACCATTCCCATCTTTTTATATACTTTCACTTCTTCATCTGATATATAGGCTACACCTGCTGATTCCTGACCTCGATGCTGTAAAGCTATTAACCCCTCAACAACATAAGGAATAGCATTTTCATTATTTTTAAAATAAGCACCGTATACACCACACTCTTCCATTAACATTTTTATTCCTCCATATAATTTTGTATGGAATTATAGTAAATATCCTTCAATTCCTCAAAATCAAATTTTTCAAATCCTAAATTAAATCCATAATCTGCCGGCATTACTTCGCCAATGTTTTTGAATTCTATATTTTTGTCTTTTAATATATTTTCTAATATTCTTGCCTTTTCACTTGAAACTGTTAATATAAATCTCGATTGATTTTCACCAAACAAATCTTCAAGCGTATTACCTAAATCTCCTTTAAACCCTTTATTGCCATTCAATGCTGATTCTAAAACTGCAATAGTAATTCCACCTTTTGAAACATCATGAATTGAATTAACAACTTTATTTTCTATTAAATCAAAAATCACATTATATAGCTTTAATTCAAATTTTGGATCTACCTTATCTATTTCTCCACCAATGAAATTATTTAAAATCCTTTGGTATATACTTCCACCAATTCTTTCTCTATCTAAATTCACCTTTCCAATTAGATAAACTTTATCTGTTGGATTTTTAAAAGTCATATCCATTATTTTGTTTATATCTATTTCTCCGATCATACCAATCACAGGTGTTGGCAATATTGCCATATTTTCTGATTCATTATAGAAACTAACATTACCTCCTGTAACTGGAATATTCAAAGTTTTACATGCTTCTGATATTCCTTCGATACTCTTTTCAAATTGCCACATTACCATGTCATCTTCAGGATTACCAAAATTCATATTATCTGTAACACCTAACGGTTTTGCTCCTACTGAAACAAGATTTCTTGCAGCTTCAAAAACTATATTTTTACTTCCTTCATATGGATCAATATAGGAATATAACCCATTTCCATCTATAGTAACAGCTACCCCTTTATTTGTATCTTTAATCCACACAACTGAAGCATCAGCTTTTCCAGGAACCATCAATGTGTTAGTTCCAACTTTATAATCATATTGTTCAAAAATCCATGATTTATTAACAACATTAATATCCTTTAACACCTTATAAAAAGCTGTTTTTAAATCTATTGCCATTTCAAATTTTTTGTTTTTTATTTCTTTTATATATGTAGGTTCTTTAGTAGGTCTATACATCGAAGGAGCATCAACAAGTGAAGATATAGGCATTTCGGAAAGGATATTGTCATTTTTCATTATTCTAATATTTTCACCATTTATTGTTTTACCTATTACTGCATAGTCTAAAAAATATTTTTTTGCAATTTTTTCTATTTCTTTCTCTTCACCAGGTTCTACCAAAAATAACATTCTTTCTTGAGATTCTGATAATAATATTTCCCATGGTTCCATATTTTCTTCTCTTAAAGGAACTTTATCCATATATAATTCACATCCAAGATTTCCTTTAAAGGACATCTCAGAAGATGAACTTAAAATCCCAGCCGCACCCATATCTTGACAGGCTAATACACCTTTTAATTTCAATATTTCAAGAGTTGCTTCAATGAGATTTTTTTCAGAAAAAGGATCTCCAACCTGAACAGATGGTCTATCATCTTTTCCTGATAACTCTTTTGAAGCAAAAGATGCACCGTGAATTCCATCTCTCCCTGTTTTAGAGCCTACATAAACGTATAATTTATTAGCTTCATTTGCTTTTGAGGAAGCTAATTCTTCTGTTTTTGCAAGACCAACACACATTACATTTACAAGAGGATTAGTATTGTAACTTTCATCAAAAAATGTTTCGCCTGCAACTGTAGGAACACCTATAGAATTACCATAACCACTAATTCCAGAAACAACGCCTTCAAAGATATTTTTTGATTTAATATCTTTTCCAAAACGCAAAGAATCAAGTAAAGCTACCGGCCTTGCTCCCATTGCCAATACATCTCTAACTATCCCACCAATACCTGTTGCAGCACCTTGATATGGCTCAACAGCACTTGGATGATTATGACTTTCCACTTTAAAAACCACCGCATAATCATCTATAATTACATAACCTGCATTTTCATTCTCTATGCTTTTTGGTAATCTTTTAAGTAATTCCTTTGAATGTTTATAACCACAATGTTCAGACCATTGTGCAGAATACATATATACTTCTAAATCATTTGGTTCTCTATTTAAATCTTTTTTTATTTTTTCATATTCAAAATCTTTTAATCCTAATTCTAGATATAAATTATTCATTTTCTAAAGCCCTCCTGATTGATAGTAAAATTTCTAATCCATCACCATTACCTAATGTTTTTAATGAATTCCTTTCAGGGTGTGGCATCATTCCTAAAACATTAAATTTCTCATTATATATTCCCGCTATATTTCCTATAGAACCATTGGGATTATCCACATATTCAAAAGCTATTAAATTATTTTCTTTCAAATAATCATAATCTTCAATATAGTAATTTCCTTCTGCATGAGCAATTGGAATTGTTAAACTTTCTTTTTTTATATGTTTTGCAAAAGGAGTTTCTTTATTAATAACTTTTACATCTACATCTTTGCATATAAATTTCAAAGTTTTATTCTTAGTTAAT